>JAAUQA010000377.1 GCA_012032855.1 Candidatus Competibacteraceae bacterium | reverse complement strand
GTCAACACTGCCTCAGCCTGTAGATTATCCGCTGGAATCGGCTCCAGACGGCCTTCCAGGTAGACGCGGTCGCCGGTCTGAAACAGCGCCACTTCCAAACTGCCATCGAATAGGAAGTAATAGCGGCCTTGCTCGTCGCGCTGCGGTTGGTTCAGTTGTCGACGCTCGGCGAATTGCGCCGCTAGCATGTCGAGTTCACCTGCCATTATGTTCTTGCCTGTTTTCGATTGTCACTGACTGGAATTCACTCATAGTTTATCGATTCAGCCTACTGAGATTTTGCGGGAATGTCTAAATTGTAGTTGGCATTGGCCTCAAGAACTTCGAATTGCAGCGGTTCTTTGGCCAAATCTTCCCGACGGATCCGTAACTTGACCACTTCTTCCATGTTGTTCTTGTTTGGGTCCAGGTCACGCTTATTTTGAGGTGGTGTCGACACAGCATTAATATTGGATTGTTTGCTTGCCAACACAATCACGTCGCCATTTTTCTGGGCTGCCACGGCAAAGGTAAGCGATTCCCCTTGGTTTCCGAGCACCGAACCAAAGTCTTTTCCAAAAGCCACTTGAGCGGGTGCATCCAGGGAACCGACAACCTGCTGGTTCATGAGCTTCGACAGGTTCTTAGCGGCAATGCTCTGTTGTTGCCCCGTGAATCCCAAACCGCCGGCAAAGTTTAACAAGTGGTCCGTAGACATTTTATTGGCGGCTTTCTTGCCATCAGTGGTGTTGGGATCAATCTTGGCATCTTTCATTTCTTGCCGAATATTGGTCTGTTGACCTTGACCATCTATCAGCAACATGGTCGCCCGATCATTGTCCTTAATAAAGTCCTCGCTGAAATCGTTATTCCCGACAGTTTGCATTCCCCGCTGATTAATTGACTGTTGCAATTGCCGATCAACGTCATCGTTACCTTTGAAATCCACGGCCATGTCGCCGCCTTTAAACGCTTTTCCGTTACCCAGCGCTTCTTTCAAAGCAGTTTTTTGGGAGTTCGTGACCTGCCCACGGATCCCCGCAGGATCGTTCACGGTGCTGGACAACTTGCCGATGAGCATCTGACCAAAGGCGTGTTGATCTTGCTTGGCATCACTCCACTCCTCGGGATCGACAATGCCACTATTGACATAATCCCTTGCAGTCATGGGCGGTTTACGGCCCATCTTGGAGTAGATGTCCGCCGGTTTGGATTGTTCGTGCCGATCCGCCGCTTCTAAGCCAGCCTTGTCTGGGTCATTGTAAAAGGTGTATTCGTTTTTGATGTCTTGCAGTTTGCCCCCTTGACCGAAAGCGTTCACCACCCGATTTAATGCTGAAGGGTTATGTTGTGTTACCGCTTGCAAAGATTCATTAAAGTTCTTTGCGAACCGTTCAGCCATATCCTCTTTGCTCAGCCTAGGGTCTAGTTTCTGCATTGCTTCAGCTTGTTCGGACAGCTTGTTGAGCCGTTTAGACACATCAGCAGGACTTAAATCAGGTTTATTGGCCAAATCTTCAACCAACCGATTCACATGCCGGTCGAATTGATGCTCGGCGTGGCGCATTTTTCGTGCGTTGATCACTTGTTGCGAACGGGCCGGGCCATGCAAACCGATTGCATGTAATTTCTCGGAAATACCATGTCCGGTTGCGGTGAGGAATTTTTGAATCCCACCCATGGCCCGCGTGCCCGCGTGACCCGTGCGCCAGTGCGGATCTGAATATTCCGACCACTCAGTTTAACTTCCGCTTCCGGGCGTTTGCTGGAACCGGTTTGGATACGCTGGCTGGTATTGGAAACATTGCTCCAGGCAGTTTGACCAGTGCTAACTTTGTGAAAATCGGGCATTTCGGGTTACCTCATGGGTGCGCTGAGTTTAGCGACTAATTGAAGACTGGATTTAGTGGCTCAGCCGCGAATAATTCCAGCGCCAGGCCGCAGCGGCACTTCGGAATTTGCAGCGGCTGGCCCGCGTAGGCTACCGATCTCACCCGCGCTGTAACGCTGTTTCCAAGCTTGCAAGACTGTTAAGAATGTCTCCAACTCCTGCTCCAGCATATCGACGTCAATATCGTCACGATCGATGTAGCGGTTCAACACAATTTCATCAAGATCGCCGTCAAGAGCTAAGCTAGCGCGTCCGGTGCCGCGACCCTGCAGATTGGCCTCGAGCAACTCAGCGAAAACCACTTCACGTCCTGCATGGGGAGCCGAACCGACAGTGGCAGTGAAATAAAAGCCGGGTTCGTCTTCGGCTTTTTCGATATCGACCAGTAAATCGTCATCGAAGGCCAACAGACAACCGCCGTTTTGATCAAGATCGAGTTCGCCAATACCGAGTCGGTTGCCCATTTCAGTCAATGCGTCTGCAAGTGTCATCGTCACGCCCCTAAAAAGCTTATTAATTAAAAGGTTATATCTGATTGACCGGGCATAGAGCAAAACCCACTGCCATTGATTGCCGGTATGATTAGAGTATTAGGCCGTATTGTGCCATTTATCAATGCCAAGTCACGTTAACATCTGTTAATAAAAGAGCCTCTTGAATAAATGGCTTCGCATTGAATCTAGCATCAACAGTAGCGATTTACTGGGGGCACTATTCTAAGAAAATGGTATGCGCTATTAAGATTACAAAACCGTAAGAGAAATCCATTTCAGAATGCTCTATCTTGAACACCATCAACACGGAATGGCCTCGACATGAACAGCGACCCGACAGCCATCCACGAAAGAGTCTTAACCTAATAGCAACGGACAGATGAAAGATGAATGACCACACAGTTGACCCTCTCCGCTTGGCCTTGGAAGCCAGGGGACTTGCGATCACGGATCATCATCTGTATGACGACGACCCCACTTCACCTTATGTGGGTCCCCATTTCGTATTCGGAACTGCGAGATGATCTATAGTTGGGGTAAGCCCGGTGATTTGCTTCTCATACTCTATCGACGGCTGGAGAAAACCGTGTCAGTGCGCAATCCTTTTGCTGATCTGATTTGGTTTTTAGGTCTGGCCACCCGTCCTGAATTTGGCGTGCGCCGGGTGCTCGGTTATATTTCGATTTTCGATCATCAGGCGGAAAAAAGGATTATCCCCGCGAACGCCTGATCCGTTTCTAATCAACGGTTCTTCAGCGCTGAATGGATTCAATATGACGGCGACCGCTGGCTCTATCGGGATATCGAACCCCTTAGAGCACGGACTTTGCCCAATGTTTCGCCATCTTGCCACTCAATTGCCTATTTTACCGGCTTAACCTATTGATTCTTAAAAACGGGAGAACATACCTATGAGCGATTCAATCGAAGCCCGCGCCGAAAGCCGCAAGAGAACGCAGGACGTTATCAACAATGGAGAGGAGCTAGTCCGTAAAAGCCGCGAACTGATGGAGCAGACCGCCAAAATCGTTGAAGAACTTGGACTGCATAATCCCGCAATCAAGCAATTCTTCGAAAGCGACAAGGTGTCCCAAGCTTACCGGAATCAGAGCCGCCTAGAAATCGACCACTTCGTCAGCGAATTGGAAGAAGCGAAGCGGCAAGCGCAGCGCGAGGCCAGGCAGCAGAGCGACGGCCACGCAGCGCAAAAGAAGCCCAAGATGAAACGCATGATTTAACACCCACTCGTTCATTGGTTTATTGATCACTTCACATTTTAAAGAGGAATCTAACGATGACTAGTTTTTGGCCCATCTGGACCCAGTTTCGGTCAGCCCGGTAGTGGTATCGACATTTTTGTGCCCAATCAGAATAGTAACTCACAGGGAGGAAATAACGTTTTTGGTGGTAATTCCGATATGTTTTCGCATCTCCACCAACACATGCCCAATACTTTTCCGTCACCGCAACAACAAAAGCAGCAACAGCAACAATCCACACCCTTGGATGGGAACCAAAACATAAATACTGTTAGTGCTAACGAACAAGCTTCTGGCAGCGACAATGAATTGTACGCAATGATTCTCGATGTTTGTACGCAGAAATACAACATCTTGCACGATCAAGTACAACAGTATGGTAACGACACCCAGGCCGACAACCGAATGGCGGCTAACGCCCAGGCTGCCGAATCCGCCGCTGCAGCTCACGAAAACGACTCGGGCAACTTCAATCCATCGACCACTTACTTTACCTACACGGACCCCAATACCGGTTCCCAGTCGCAAATGAGTTTGTCTGACTACGCGAATAGCGTCCTTGATTCATCGGCTACTCCTTCTTCCACCACCTCGT
>JAAUQA010000376.1 GCA_012032855.1 Candidatus Competibacteraceae bacterium | reverse complement strand
AATGTTTAATTTTGTGGCCACTCCACCAGTGTACGCCACGATGGATCGCACTCTGGAGGATAAAATCCCGATTGTCGCCATCGGTTACGGCCCGGCTTATTCCGCAGACGGCCGGGTGTTTCCCTATGTGTTCCCGCTGGTGACGACGTATTGGAGCCAGAATACCGCCAAGATCAAGTTCATTGCCATGCAGGAGCAATGCTTGGCGCAATATCCTGATCTCGATGGCAAACCCGACCGTGCCTTGAAGTGCTTTGAACACGCAAAGAAAGGCGAACTGGAAGGCGACGGTCTGGATAAGCTCAAAGGCAAAAGATAGTCAATTTGCACCACGATTCCGGTTACGGCAAGGAAACTAAGCCGATCCTGGACGCTCAAGCCGAGAAATACGGCTTTGAGGTCGTTTATCTGCCGGTGCCTCATCCGGGTAACGAACAACAGTCCCAATGGTTACAAATTCGTCGGGAAAAACCGGACTGGGTCATTCTACGTGGCTGGGGCGTGATGAATCCGACTGCTATCAGCCAATCGGCGCGCATTAAATTTCCGGCTGATCGGATCGTAGGCGTTTGGTGGAGCGGCGCTGAAGAGGATGTCATACCCGCTGGCGACGCCTCCATCGGCTACATCGCCAGCGCGCTCAATCCGTCTAGCGACGATTTTCCCGCCATTCAGCAGATAAAGGATTTGCTGTACGCCAAGAACAAGGGCGACATGCAGGATCCTAGCCGGGTCGGCAGTGTGTATTACAACCGAGGTATTATCCATGGCGTGTTGAATACCGAAGGCATTCGCAAGGCGCAGGAGAAATTTGGCAATAAACCCTTGACCGGCGAACAAGTGCGCTGGGGGTTGGAAAACCTGGATATTACCGAAGCCAGTCTTAAGGAACTGGGACTCGAAGGGCTGATGCCGCCTATTAAAACGTCTTGTGAAGACCATGAAGGCGCGCGCCGGTGCGTTTCCATCAATGGGACGGCAAGCAGTGGGTTTTGGTCTCGGACTGGATTGAAACCGATCAGTCTCTAGTCCGACCGCTGGTGGAACAGGAAGCGGCTGGCTATGCCAAAGAAAAGAACCTAACCGTGCGTGATTGCGCTAAGGAAAGCTGAGGTCTGCAACCATGAGTGAAGCGGAAACCCCCCTACTCTCGGTCAATAATATCGAGGTCATTTACGATCACGTCATTCTGGTCCTGAAGGGGGTTTCCCTGGAAGTGTCCGCAGGAGGGATCGTCGCCCTCCTGGGGGCGAACGGCGCGGGCAAAACGACCACTCTTAAGGCCATTTCCAATCTGCTGCGCGCCGAACGCGGCGAAGTGACCAAAGGTAATATCCAATTCAAAGCCGAGCGAATTGAAAAATTAACCCCGTCCGATCTGGTCAAACGCGGCGTCGTACAGGTTATGGAAGGCCGCCATTGCTTCGAGCATCTGACGGTGGAAGAAAACTTGCTGACCGGTGCCTACACGCGCCGGGCCAGCCGGCTACAAATTCGGGAGGATTTGGAAAAAGTCTACGAATACTTCCCCCGCCTGTGGGAGCGCCGTCACAGCGTGGCCGGGTATACCTCCGGCGGTGAGCAACAGATGACGGCGGTAGGGCGGGCGTTGATGGCCCAGCCTTCAATGATTTTGCTGGATGAGCCCTCCATGGGACTAGCACCACAAGTTGTCGACGAAATTTTTAGCATCGTCCAGAGCCTCAACGAAAAAGAAAAGGTCAGTTTTCTGTTGGCCGAGCAAAACACCATGGTGGCGCTGCGCTACTCTAACTTCGGTTATATTTTGGAAAACGGTCGGGTGGTCATGCAGGGTAGCGCTGAAGAACTGGGTCGGAACGAGGATGTGAAGGAATTTTATCTGGGGCTCGGTACCGCGGGCCGCAAGAGTTTTCGAGACGTCAAGCATTATCGGCGTCGGAAACGTTGGTTAGCCTAGTTATACGGCAGCATCAAAATCTTTTAACCACCGCATAGCACATTTGCTTAACATCCTGTTGCGTTGCTCCGGGAGGACTGTGTATGGCCTTTTATGATCAGTTGGAAGCGCGGGACCAGGCCGCGCGGGAAGCCCATCTGCGGGAGGCATTACCCGCGCAAATCCGCAACGCCCAGCACAATTCACCGGCATTTGCCCACATTCTCGCCGACATTGATCCGGCAACAGTGACCAGCCGTGCCAATCTAGTGCGGTTGCCGATCACGCGCAAAGCCGCGTTGCTGGATAATCAGCATCAACACCCCCCCTTCGGCGGCTTGACCACTGTTGCCGTGGGCGAATTGGCGCAAGTATTCCAGTCGCCGGGTCCCATTTACGACCCTGAGGCCAGACGTCCCGATTATTGGCGGCTCGCTCGGGCTTTGTTCGCCGCTGGGTTTCGTCCTGGCGAATTGATTCATAACACCTTTTCCTACCATTCACCCCGGCCGGTTCGATGTTAGCGACCGGTGCTCAGGCACTGGGTTGCGCCGTCTTTCCCGCCGGTATAGGGCAAACCGAATTACAGGTCAAAGCCATTGCCGATCTGAAACCGCACGGCTACGTGGGCACCCCCTCATTCCTGAAAATTATTCTGGATAAGGCCGCCGAGTTGAAGGCCGACGTGTCCAGCGTCACCAAAGCGCTAGTGACTGCCGAAGCCTTACCGCCCAGTTTGCGGGAAGAATTCAAAACCCGTGGAATACAGGTTTTACAGTGTTATGCGACCGCCGACCTGGGTTTGATCGCTTACGAGAGTTCGGCGACCGATGGTATGATCGTAGACGAAGGTGTGCTGGTTGAAATCGTCCGTCCAGGCACCGGCGACCCGGTTCCGGATGGGGAAGTTGGTGAATTAGTAATTACCACCTTTAATACCGATTATCCCTTGATCCGCTTCGCTACCGGCGATTTGTCCGCGATTCTGCCGGGCATCAGTCCGTGTGGTCGGACCAATACCCGCATCAAAGGGTGGTTGGGACGGGCCGATCAGACCACCAAGGTCCGAGGCATGTTTGTTCGCCCTTCGCTGATCGCCGAAGTGCTCAAGCGTCACCCGTTAATCCTTAAAGGGCGTTTGGTTATTGACCAGATCAACTATCAGGACGTGATGACTTTACACTGCGAAGTATCTGAACCGCTTGATAATACCGAACAACAAGCGGTTGCTGCTTCGATTAGGGATGTGTGTAAATTGCGCGGAGAACTGGCATTTGTTGCGCCGGGATCGTTGCCGAACGATGGGAAAGTGATTGACGATGTGCGCCGCTACGAGTGATTTATCAACGCAATTGGTGAGATAAAATCATCTCGCCAATCACCGGGAACCTCTGTTAGGATAATTGGTCAGACCAGTGTCGTTTGCCGACAGCTTGATAGAAAGGGTTGGTCGCAGGGGTTCAGAAAGCGTTCGTGTCATTATTCATCGAGGTGTGCCGGTCAAAGCACGCACGTTTTGCGCTTTGTCAGAGAGGTGGTGATCTCTGACCCTCGACTTTAATAAGGTGGTGGTTATTGACCTTCCATCACCCCTGCGGCCAACCGCTAAGCGGTGCACTGCATTTACTAGTTTAAATGCTGATTTTATCAGCTTTACCGACATTACGTTTACGTAAGAGTAATAATCGAATAACTTTTTAATGCTGTTCAGCATAGTTACGTTTACGTGAACTGGCCATATATATTCACCTTATATTTATAAGGGATATTTTGCTTGCCCAGAACACTCCGCATGGTTAATCTGGATTGACCACAAAGAAAACGGAGGAACGGCCATGTTGACGTATGAAGATTGTGTCGGCTTGAGCGATTTAACGGAAGAAGAGATTGAGGCGATTTCCCAGCATGAGCATTTGCCGGAGATCGTAGCGGCGGAATTGGGCAGTTATCTGGTGCACGATCCTACGGGGATACCCATGCTTAAACGCATAATTATCGAAGACATCGAACAAGCCCGCCGCCGAGAAGACAAACAACACGTGTTGCGCCTCAAACTGGTGCTTAAGCACTTTATCGAAACACACCCTAATAATAAAACCTCTCGCTGAAATCAGACTCAATCTCACTTTGAAACTTGCCTGAGTAAGCTGTCCATAAGCGATACTCAGGCTCCCGAGTCGAGCTGAGTTTTTATATAGTCGTATTCGTCGTTCATGGCCTTTTCCGTGTCGCCTGCCACGAAAGCAGCAAGCTTGCTCCTACCAAAGGAATGCTACAGCTGACCTTAATATGAATGTCATTGACGCAACCCTGGCCCTCGGCACG
>JAAUQA010000375.1 GCA_012032855.1 Candidatus Competibacteraceae bacterium | reverse complement strand
CCTGTAGGGGTGTTGAGGAGCATGCTCATCTTGATTCTGTCAAGTTGTTGCAACCCAGCAGTCGATGATTTGAGTCCTTAATTATGGAATTCCTGAAAGAACCTTTGCTGCATTTCCTCATTGCTGGAAGTGCGTTATTCGCTACTTATATTTGGCTTAACCAAGACACAGACGACCCGGCCTGGTCAGGGTCGCGCACGGTGCACATCACAGCGGCTGAGGTCGAGTGGTTGCAACAAACTTGGGCGCTTCAGTGGCAGCGCCCGCCGAGCGAGGATGAACTCAAGGGACTCGTCGCTGATCACCTCAAGGAAACGCTGCTCGTGCAAGAAGCGCTTGCGCTGGGGCTCGACGAGAACGACACGGTCGTACGCCGGCGCTTGGCGCAGAAAATGGCGTTCTTGGTGGCGGATACCGCGCAACTGGCCGAGCCGGACGAAGACGAGTTGCAGCGCTTTTACCAAACCCACCACGAACGTTTCCAAGCGCCTGCACGGGTTTCCTTTACTCACGTTTACTTCAATCGCGACCAGCATGGTGCGCAGGCTGAAGCCGATGCGCAAGCCGCCCTGCGACAACTGTCCCAGACGGAAGCGACCGCGAGCACCACCAATTTCGGTGACCGTTTTCTGGTTGGCTACGATTTTATCGACGCCGATAAAGCAGAGGTGGCGAGCCTATTCGGGCCGGATTTCGCAAGCCGGGTTTTCGCGCTTGAACCGGGTCCGTGGCAAGGACCGATTACCTCCGGTTTTGGCCTGCACCTGGTGCGCGTCGCCAACAAGCAGGCGGCGCAACTGCGCGAGCTCGCGGCAGTGAGAGGCGAAGTGCTAAAGCTCTGGCAGGAGCAGCGTGAACAGGAAAGACACGCGCAATACTTCGCCGCATTACTTGAAAAATACGACGTGGTTGTGGACGAAAGCATCAAGCCTTTGGTCGGCCCCCTGGTAAGTGCCAAGGAGCAGGCTAGATGAGCCTGTCGTGGCGTATATTGCTACTGCTGATGCTGGTTTTTGATCCATTGTCATCCGTGGCCCATGAGCTGCGTCCCGCTTATCTGGAGCTGCGCGAGGTGCAACCCGGTGAATTCACAGTGCTCTGGAAGACGCCGATGCGTGGCGACCGGCGCCTTGCCTTGACCCCCGAATTTCCGGAAATATGAAGTTTCTGACGCCGATAGCGATGCACGGGCGCGACGGTGCAGCTGTGCAAACTTGGCGTTTTAGGACAGAGGAGTCCTTGCGCGGGCAATCGCTACTCATTCAGGGACTCGATGCAACCCTGACCGACGTGCTCATTCGCATGGAATTCGCGGACGGTACGACCTGGCTGCAACGCCTCACACCCCAAACCCCAGTCGCGATAATTCCGGCGCAACAGTCACCATGGTCCATAGCGGGTCAGTATCTGAAGCTTGGCGTCGAGCATATCCTGCTCGGGATCGACCACCTGTTGTTCGTACTGGCGTTGCTGTTCATCACGAGCGGCACCTGGCGCTTGGTGAAGACGATAACCGCTTTCACGGTGGCCCACAGCATCACCCTGGCCCTCGCGGCGCTCGGTTTCGTGCAAGTGCCGCCAGCGCCGGTCGAGGCGATTATCGCGCTTTCCATCGTATTCGTGGCCGCAGAGATTGTCGTGCACGGGATGGCAAAGAAGGCGTCGCTTCCCGCGTGCCCTGGATCGTCGCCTTCATCTTCGGCCTGCTGCACGGCTTTGGCTTCGCGGGTGCGCTCGCGGAGATCGGACTGCCTCAGAGCCACATTCCATTGGCACTGCTATTCTTCAATCTAGGGGTAGAACTCGGCCAGTTGCTCTTTGTCGTGGCGGTGCTGAGCTTCATTACCTTGATTCGGCGCGCCCGGCTCCGCTTTCCCGACTGGGCAGAGCTCGTCCCACCCTACGCCATTGGCAGCCTAGCGATGTTTTGGGTTATTCAGCGCATCGCCGCATTCTAGGACGCGCCGCCAAAAAGACATAAATTCTTGAATATAATGATAATTGTTGTGGCAGCGTCAAGTAATCAAGTAATTAATACCTGTAAAAATCAAATGGTTATAATGCATTCATTGATGCCCCACCCTAGATGACTCACACCCCATTTGGTAAGGAGAAGACCAATGAAATGTTCCACCCTGCAACGGGTAAGATATGCTGTTCTGTTTGTTTCCATCGTGCTCACATCTTTTTCGGCCTCGGCTACGGATCGCATCGAAGGACAGGTTAAGGGAGGTGGCAAGCCTCTCGTTAACGCCAATGTAGCCCTTTGGAAGGCAGGACCGGGGACTCCCCAAAAGCTCGCTGAGGCGCAGGCGAAGGACGATGGCAGCTTCGAATTGAAAATTCCCGCAGAAAAGGATGACGCTGGGGTCCTTTATCTCGTTACCCAGGGCCCAAGTCCAGCGGTTGTCTTAATGGCCACCCTGGGCTCAAAGCCGCCACAGCGCGTAACGATTAATGAACTCACCACAGTGGCCTCGGTATGGACCGGTGCACAGTTTCTGAACGGCAGCGCGATGAGCGGCAACGCGACCGGGCTGCGGATTGCCGCAGGCAACGTGCCGAACCTCGTCGAGCTCGAAACCGGTGGCCTCGGGCCGGTCATCGTGGACCCGTTGAACGCCCCGCAGACTACCACCTTGGCCAAGCTAAACACGCTGGGCCTTCTGCTGTCCGGTTGCGTTACGGCGATCCCGGACGCGTGCGACAAGCTCTTCGACGCAGCCACGCCGCCGGGCGGAGCCGCGCCGACCGACACGTTGTCCGCGGCGCAGAACATCGCCCGCCATCCGGCACATAATGCGGACACGCTCTTCGGGCTGCTGGACGCGTTCTATCCCGTCCCGGAAGGCAAGCGGTACCGCGATGTCGCGTTGATCCCCTACCTCTTCTATGCGCCCAGCTCATGGACCCTGTCCTTGGTCTATGGCGGCGGCGGCTTTTACGCGGTGGGCGGCGCCGCCATCGACGTCGAGGGCAACTTCTGGACCAACAACAACTGGATGCCCGGTTCGCAGACCACGATCTACCGGCAGTTCGGCGGCGGCGTCGGAAAATTCGCGCCCAACGGCAAGCCGCTATCGTCGATGATCACTGGCTTTCACGGCGGCGGGCTCGATAGCCCCGGCTGGGGCGTCGCTTTTTCGACCGATGACAAGGTCTGGCTCACCAACCTGATCGGCAGCACGATTTCCGTGCTGGACCGCAAGACCGGCAAGCCGCTGTCGCCAGAGACCGGCTACAACTTCGACGGCAAGCTCGGGCAGATGCAGGGCATCCTGGTCGCCCCGAACGGCGATATCTGGACCGTCGACAACGGCAACAGCCAGATCGTTCACATTCCTGGAGGCGATCCGTCGAAAGGCCGCATCCTGGGCCAGACGGTGGACGGCAAACCGGTCGATGGCACCCTGCAGGTCAAGGGGCCTTTCGGCATTGCTATCGACCAGCAGAATCGGATCTGGATCACCAATAGCAGCTCCAACACCGTGACCCGCTTTCCAGCCTCTGATCCCGGTAACGCCGAGGAGATCGAGGTCGGCTACAGCCCACACGCCATTGCCATCGACAGCCAAGGCAACGCCTGGGTCGGCAACCTCATCGGGCATCCGGGCACGATAGAGAAGCTGGACCTGGTCAAACAGGCGATCGAGGCCAAGCTTGAGGCACGGAAAGGGACGATGTCGGCAGACGATATAGCAGCCAACATGTGGGCCAACCTGTGGAAAATCATCAGCGAATACCCCGGCGGCGACATCTCAATGATCACCCCCGACGGCAAAGTGCACGGCCCCTTCAACGCGGATGGCGCCATCACCGCCCCTGGGGAATTGCCATCGACGGCAATGACAATGTCTGGGTAGCGAGCTCCACCAGTCAATCTGTCACCCAACTGTGTGGCGTGCGTACCGAGACCTGCCCGTCAGGACTGAAAACCGGCGATCCGATTACCCCATCGGAGGGCTACATCGGCGGTTTGCAGACGATCGCGCCCATCGCTATTGATCCCGCTGGCAATGCCTGGGTTGGCAATGGCTTTAACGACACGGAGACGGGGTTTAGTAAGGCTCCGCTTGAAGCGCGGTCCACACAGTTTGGCGCCCACACAATCGTAGTCTTCTTCGGCGTGGCCAAGCCGGTGAAGACCCCCTTGATCGGGCCGGTGCGAGACTTGGTAGAACCCGTTACAAAAAACCAGTTTTGTCGAGACTCACTAATGGAGATCAGTATGAACAACACACTGTC
>JAAUQA010000374.1 GCA_012032855.1 Candidatus Competibacteraceae bacterium | reverse complement strand
GTGCTTAAGCACTTTATCGAAACACACCCTAATAATAAAACCTCTCGCTGAAATCAGACTCAATACTCACTTTGAAATCATTGCCTGAGTAAGCTGTCCATAAGCGATACTCAGGCTCCCGAGTCGAGCTGAGTTTTTATATAGTCGTATTCGTCGTTCATGGCCTTTTCCGTGTCGCCTGCCACGAAAGCAGCAAGCTTGCCTCCTACCAAAGGAATGCTACAGCTGACCTTAATATGAATGTCATTGACGCAACCCTGGCCCTCGGCACGCAATGTCATAGTGCCTGATACGGTAACCGGCACGCCAGCGATTTCTACACTAAGATCGCAGACTCGTTCGCCGTCCTCTTCCGGACCCCATTCCTCGGTTTGGGACACTTGATTCCAAGCGCCAAGGAATTTTTTCAGAATACCCGGCACATTAGCCGGCACTTCCCGCGTGCTATGCGTAACACCGCCTCCGGTTTCGGCACACTCCAAAACCTCGACATCGCGAGTACCGATGCTTTCGAATTTGGCTTGGACCAGGTCTGGATCGGAGAAATATTTAAAGACTGCATCTGTGGGATGATCGTAGTGATGTTCACCGTGAATGTCCAAAGCTCATCCTCCGTCACACTTAGGTGATGTTGTTCTCAGATTGTTGGAAACAGCTAGTTTAGAAGTTAGGCGGATAGCAGGCAGGTGTCAATGCTTTATGATAAGCAGTCCGAAACGAATTTCAGTCAGAAAGACCGTTGGCACGCGCCTGCTTCAAAGCCCTCGCATACCATTCGAACTCGTTGAGAAAACTTTTCACGTAGTGATATGAGGAATCGTTCGTCGGCGTACCATCCTCAGTAAACGCACTCTGGACTTTGGGCACAAGGAACAGCGCCGGTAGAATGCCGTGTTGAAACTCCCGTTATCATTGATCACGTTCTGTGACTATGTCGCGGGAGTGCACATCAACACAGCAAGCTGGACATCATTTCTGATTCAACGAGCTCGAGTCACCAACAGGAACCCCAGCTACCGCGCCCTTGCCCCATACCCGTCCCCGTCCCCCGTCCTTGTCCTTTGCCTTGACCATAGGCCCAGCTCGGGCGGAGGTTATCATCGCGTAGATGGATCACCTTGTCATCTACGCGCAGTGATTTTGCGATATACGCATTAACAGGCAATCGTTCGGTGCGAAAGGCTTCAAAAATTATCGCTTGTCCGGTAGTCAGTTGATCGACAATATGATCAACCGCATTTTCCGGTCCGAGATGAATATCAAGCTTTTCCCCATCCGCACTTTGCACAATCAGATGAGTTCCTGCCGGAGACCGGCCGGTGGTATTTTCGCAAGGTCCTGTCTGTATCTCTACAAGTTCCCCCGATACGGTGATTACGGTGGGTTTGACTGCCTGTTGGGCAACTCCGGTAGTCTCGCCTGTTCCCTTCTGGGCGATGGCCGGTATTGCGATTAACAGGGCAGCGAATAGTGTCATTATGAGCCTCAGCAACTTATCCATGACTTTCTCCTGTCAACAGTAGATTGGGACTGGATTGGCAGCGCTAAGAACTGCCCCCGCTCCTTCGAGCACATCCATCAAAAGGTTATTCTAGGAGTCTGCGTTAAAGGGAAAAATCGTTAGAATTACTTAGGTAGTTATACGGACCGTGTCATTATGGGGCTGGCATTCTTAGCGCTTGATCGGTTAATCCAAGAAAGGATTCCGAATCTGATCGGGAGCGGGTCCTTTCGGAGTAGTTCTTTTTTCTCAGGCATCTCCTCTTCATCTCCGCCACTCGCCGGGCTAAGCGACGACGCGCGATGTCGGAATTTGCGAAATTGATTGGACGCTTCGAGATCGACAGTCGTGAAAAAACCCCCGCCAAAAAAGCAAAATAGAGGCTGTTTGCCGGTATCAGTAAATTGTAATCCACCAGTTCATGCAGCATCATCAAGAAAAGCCCGACACCAGCCCCCACCTGCACGAAACGAAATCGAGTCCACGGGCTGCGAGTCCAAACCGTATGCCATTGCGCTAGATATAGTCCTAACAAAGTAGCATGAGCAGGGCGGCGAACAAGCCACCTTCGAACAGCCACTGTAAATAATCATTATGGGCATAATCGATTACCCAACGGCCCAGTTCGGTGCTCTGGAAGGCTGGAAAACCTCCTCATAACTACCGGGACCGCTACCCAGGGGAAAAAGGTCCCAATCCCGTCCGCAGTCCTTGCAAAATAACCCAACGCATGTCTTGCAGTGGGTCGAGCGCGGAGAAACGATCCAATACCGGTACCAAGCCGATCGCCATTGCAATTCCTGTCGCTAGAGCAATGGTCGTACCGGTTGCGCCATATACATTATCACCCCCGAGGCGCCTGGAGAGTATTACAGTCACGAGAATGACACCCAAGATGGTTAGGCTGATGCCAGTACGTGAACGGGTAAACACCAGCCCCACCAGCAGCACCAAGGAAAGCATGGCGTACCCAAAGGCTACGTGACCACGCAGCGTCGAAAAAAAAACGATCCGGTTCCGCCAGTGTCCCGAGCTTTGGTTACGCCCTTTGCGACCTATTGAGTATACGAGCAAGGCTAATGCTATCGGCAACACCATCTCCAATAAACCAGCGAGGTGGTTGCGATTAGGATACGTGCCAACACCACTGTCAAAATGGGTGTGCGTCATACCCCAATACAGCGGGCTATCAGCGCCTTGACCAAATTGCATGAGCCCGAGTGCCGCCTGAAGTGCTGCCATACCGAGCAGTATCGTGACTAATTTGAGTAAGTACGATGCCGGCAAAGCCCGCGCGCCAAGGAACACCGCTACTGGAATCAATAAGCTTAGCCAAGCGGACGCGGTAGCTTGTGGAACTAAGGTTAGCGTCGCAGGAAAGTCGCTGAGATCAATGTCCAATAGCGACATGCCAGTGCTATACATATCGCGTCCCGGTAGAACTTGTATCCAATATCCCGGCAACGGAATTAGATAAACCAGGGGGAAAACGACCAGTAACCCCAGCGCTATGACCTCGTGTCGGCTGAGCGTATTTCGAGGCAAATTCCAAAACACCGGAACCAGCAACAGTACGGACCCCAATTCAAGAGCCAACAAGGGGAGCGGACGATTCCCTCCGCGATAGAGCGGAGCAAATAGCAGCAAAACAGCCAACAACCAGAATAGTATGTTTTGATAGCCAGCGGCATATTCTGAGGATGAAGATGGGTTTCGGACGAACAAAGCCAACTCCTGTTGAACGATGATGAAAGGCACCCCAAGGGACGCCTCATTTGGCACTCAGTAAAGCTGTAAACGAAGCGGCAAACAGAAGAAATGCGTTATATTAGGCAAGAGAATTAAGGCTGTGTATCCATTGGCCAGGGACCCCGCTGCTAGAAGCGTATAATAGAATCATTGGGCTGGGTTGAGGTGTATTTCAACACTCAATCATGATACCCCTGAGCTCATCGTCTAAATCTACAGGCCTGCTTTATAGCTCCCCCATGGTTGTACTCCAATACTAACTGAGTAACCCATTCAAATTGTACGCTTGAGCTTTCACGAAACATAGTACGATAATAATCGCTGGTGATTGTCATATACTCCATAATATTCGAATACATAAAGTCTAAATATGATCCAGACAGTATTACGATACTATTGCTTAGTCGTGTTGTGTATACTAAATTGCGCTGCTTGCTCTAACATCGACTCAAGCCCAACGCTAGCCACCACGGCCTATTCTGATAGCGTTGAAACATCTCCAACGAACGCAATAACGCCTCCTGAGCAGCCGAGCGAGGACCGTGTCGTACCAGCCATCTTGGGCCCGCCGCCGACAGATGAATCCGCTGCCACTTACCGTATTGGTTCCCAGGATCTCCTGCAAATCGAAGTGTTTCGCGTCGAAGATCTGTCTACCCAAGAAAGGGTCAATGAGGAGGGGTTCGTCAGCATGCCGTTGATAGGCGCAGTCCAAGTCGGCGGTCTCACTCCACCGGAAGCCGAACGCCAAATCGGCGAGCGTTTACGCCGCTATGTTCGGGATCCACAAGTCAACCTGTTTGTCACCGAGTATGCTAGCCAAGACGTTACGGTGGCTGGTGCCGTAAAAGAATCCGGCGTATTTCCCCTAAAGGGACACACTACTCTGTTGCAGGCCATTGCCCAAGCAGGAGGTATCAGCGAACTAGCCAACGACGAGGAGGTGGTTATCTTCCGCACGCTAAGCACTGGTGGGACCCAAGCTTATGTCGTAAACC
>JAAUQA010000035.1 GCA_012032855.1 Candidatus Competibacteraceae bacterium | reverse complement strand
CGGGTAAACGCATCATGCGCCGGTGGCGATGGATTAATCGCACTCACCCGCTCCGCTTCCAGTGCACTACACACCTTCGGCGTGGCAATCAGATAGTCAATGTAATCTTGGGCACTTACTTTAGGCGCATTCATGCCAGTGTTTTACACTATGTTGAGCCAACTGCGTAACTCCTAACGAATTAGGAGCCGGGCTGACCGCGCGCCAGTATCGAGGGTAGCGACATCTCGCACACTTGGTTGCGTATCTGTTAAATGACTTGGTACCCCAGGTCGATGCGGAGACGCTGTTTGTCGAAATGGTCTGCAATCACATCACCACTCAAAAGATCTTTCGGCAGGACGGGTTCCGGGAAACCGCCATCGAAGTCGATCTGATGCCAGCCCGGGCTTATACCGCCGAGGCCAGCGCCAATGGTCGGGTGTCCACCGTGCTGGGGTTCCTGCCACGGATTCCCAGAGAACAGACCCTGAATATACCAGCCCATCTGCTCGACTTTGTAACAGCCTGTTATGGCGAGTATTCAGAGCCACGTCGGTTCGTCACTGAAAGCATACCGGGTACTGGTGCTACTATCGGAGAGTCCATGACCTTTACTGAAGCCGGCGTGATGCGCTTGTTTGTGCGGCGTCCAGGCGTGGACTTCAGCGAGTGGTTGGCCGGGCATATGGCAAGCGCTGATTCGGCTAATACGGCTGTAGTTCAGGTTTTTCTAAACGTAGTCGGTTCGGGTATTGACGTCGCGGTGGCTACTTTGGAAGCTGCAGGATTTTTCCCTGCGGAGTAGCGCCACGCTGGTTCGATGATGATGCCTTGGTGATGCAGCGCCATGCCGCGCCGCCGGGCTTCGAATCGATTCAGTTGGTGGATGATCGGCTGTACGATCTCGTAGATCGTACAGCCGATGCTTGGCATCGCATAGTCGGCTCTGTACCCATGTCCCAGTCCTGATGCGATGAGTGGCGAATTCGAGGGGAGTATTAACGGCTCCCCGTCCTCGTTGTTCACGCCAGATTTCGTTGTCCTGGTTAGGATTTTCACACTGATGTCGTTGGTGCTGATTCCTTTGCTTGGCGTTCGAATCACTCCCGTCAAAGGACGGGCAGCGCTCACAGTGGGGCTATCTTTGTCGGCGCCGTGCTTTACCCTGGGCCACTGCGTTTATGCCGTTAATGGTCTTGCGCGCGGTTCATGGAGCCGCTTTCGCTGTTCTGCTGGTGGCGAATACCGCACTGTTTACGACAGTGGTCCCGGCGAGCCGTGGGCATGGCTTACGGTTATTATTCGACGGCGAAGCGGCTAGGCAATATGCCGTGTCCTCGGTGATGATGCTGGGCGCGTTGGCGTTGATACCCTGGATTGGGACTATAGTTTTTCAGATAAAAAACGTTGCTGACAAAGCGGCCAGCAGTTCGGTAGGATGACCTGCTTACCGACGTTACACAAAGCGTTGTCCAAGCGGAAACTGCGTTGCTACGGGATGATTGTTCCCTTTAATTAGACTTTATGCGGTTAAATCTGCATAAATATAAACCATTACAGCGGAGCATGTGGATTTGCCAATTTTTACCTGGGTATCCAGTGTGATACTTGCGTTCTTAGTCACCATCATAGCGATTTTCTTCCTCCAATATCCCGCCCGCCATTGGGGTTGGGTCGATGAACCGGATCAACGCAAACAGCATCAGGGCAGCGTTCCCTTGATTGGCGGAGTGGCGATGTTCATAGCCTTAGCCACGGCTATGCCTACTTTGCAGGCGTCATTAGAACCCTGTTTCGGTTTGTTAGCGGGCACGCTGGTTGTAGTGGCGACAGGCGTTTACGACGATTTCCACGAATCAAGGGCGAGCACTCGCTTTCTGGCGCAAATCACCGCAACGTTGTTAATCGTTTTTTACGACGGCGTGGTCATTGACGATCTAGGCGCATTACTCAGCCACAATGACATGATCAAGCTGGATGGTTGGTCTATCCCGTTTACGCTTTTTTGCGTGGTTGGGGTCATCAATGCGATTAACATGAGCGATGGGCTTGATGGTTTGGCCGGAGGGTTCGGAATCATCGCCGTTTTGTGGTTGATAATCTCGCTCTTGTTGTTCGGCCAACCTGGACCCGAATTGAATATGTTGATCGTGTTAACTGCTGTGCTCAGTGGTTTCTTATGTTTCAATCTGCGCCATCCTTGGCGCCGCCGAGCGACTGTCTTCATGGGCGATGCCGGCAGCATGATGGTGGGGCTTATGCTGGCCTGGTTTTTCATTCGGCTCAGTCAGGGCGAGCAACGCGCATTCGCTCCCATAAGCGCTGTCTGGATTTAGGGCTGCCGTTGATGGACACCGTTTTCGTAATGACGCGGCGTATGTTAAACGGACGCAGTCCTTTCGATTCCGATCGTCAGCACCTGCATCATTTGCTGTTGCGCAGAGGGTATTCAGAAGCGAATACTACTGCTGTGTTACTGATGGTTTCTGCCTTGCTAGGCGGTATAGGTATGTTCGGAAGTTATTGGGCGATACCGGATTACGTGCTGTTCTACGGATTTGTAGGATTGTTTATCGTGTATTTCCTGGTGGCGAACCGGGCTTGGAGAACGTTGGAGGATGCCGAGCGCAACAAAGCACTTTCAAACGCCGACCAAGACCACCGCGATTCAGCAACTGCCACTCATGCCCGGAGACGGGGAACTATAAGCCGATAAAAAAATTGATCAGCAATGCATTGATCAGATCAATAAAGAAACCGCACACCAAAGGAACCACGATAAAAGCGCGATGCGCCGCACCGTATTGCTTAGCCACGGCAGTCATATTGACGATAGCTGTGGCCGTCGAACCTAGGGTAATGCCGCCGAACCCGGCGCACATCACTGCCGCCTCATAGTCTTTACCCATCGCACGGAACACGATCAAAACTGTGTAAGCAACGGACAGGATGACCTGTAATGCCATCACTACACCCAGAAATAGCAACATGCCCTGCAAATTCCCCAGATTTTGAGGCTCATCAGCGCCATAGTCAGGAACATGCCCAGGCAGATATCCGAAATCAGCGCCAAACCCTGTTCCTGTCCCGGCCAGGAAATCTCCCGCACGCTGGGCAGTAGCGTTTTAATGTTGCTGATCGCTATGCCGGCCATCAGACAGGATACGAACAGCGGCAGTTGGGCGCCCGCCGCCTTCAAGCCTTGGTCGATAAAGTAACCTAAGATCAGCGCAATATTGAGCCAAAGCCAGGCCCACAACACGCCATAAGAATCCACCGGCGTATTGGGTGCATCGTTACTGATACCGATGTCCAGATCTTCATCGCCGCCGGTTTTAAGGTGATGCTTCTTGATCAGGTGCATGGCAATCGGTCCGCCGATCACACAAGCGCCGATCAATCCAACGGTGTTGCTGGCAACGCCGAGTTCCAATGCATTGCCGATGCCCAGCTGGTCCACAAAAGTAGGCGCCCAAGCTAGCGTTGTACCAACTCCACCGGTCAATGCAACTGATCCGGCCATCAAACCGGCCTTCGGGTCCATCCCGAACACGCCAGCGACACTCAGCCCAATGATGTTTTGCAGAATAATAAATACCCCGGCCAGAATGATCAGCACCACCAGTGGACGACCGCCGGACAGCAGGGTGCGAATATCTGATTTCAGCCCGATACCAGCGAAAAAATACAGTAAGAGATAGTCGCGCACATCAAGACTGAAGCTGACCTGTATATCGAACAGAACATAAATGATTCCGACTCCGGCGGCACAGAGAAACCCGCCGACCACCGGTTCCGGAATACTGTATCGGCGCAAAATTTCATAGCGCATCAATGCTACTTTGCCGATAAAGAGCAGGATGATCGTCAGTGTGAATGAAACAAAGGGGCGGATTTCAACAGATTCCATAGTGCGCTTCCAGCAGCTGAAAAGGAGTGAGAGGAATACATTTAATCGTCAAGGGGTGCATTTCGCAACCCGAACAATTTTCTACACCTTACCGTTCTCGCCAATACTCCTTCACTTTCCGGCTAATTGCCTGTTCCATGACTGCAATCGGCTGAACATCAATGCTAAATTTAGCCTGCTGATGCGGTTCGATCTGTTGTTATCATTGAAGGGAATACTCTGCGTTGTTCTGCTCGGGGTGGCGCCGATTTGCGCCGTAATACGATGGTAAACGTACTGCCTTGCCCCGGAATGCTGTCGGCGATGATGTCACCTTCGTGAGCACGCACAAACGCTAATGCCAGACTCAAGCCCAAGCCGTTCCCACGTTCCGAACGACTGCGCTCGCAGCGGTAGAACCGCTCAAAAATCCGACCTAATTCATCTTCGGCAATACCGATACCGGTATCCGCAATCGACAGCTTGACTTGTTGACCTGTATCAACCAGCTGAATCGTTACTTGCCCGCCGGACGGAGTGTACTTCAGTGCGTTATCCAATACGTTGGCAATCACCCGTTGCAGCCGTTGCAGATCGACGTCGATGCAGCAATGATCCGGCAGATCCGTAGTGATTTTGAGCGATTTATCCTCTGCGATGGTTTCGAACAATTCCAAGGCATCTTGCACGACTGCAACCAAATCGATAGCGGTCAATCGTAGTTGGGCAGCTCCGGATTCGGCCTCGGCAATATCCAGCGTGGTGTTGATCAATTCTAATAGCCGATCACATTCTTCGGTGGTGGTCGCTGCCATGGTCTCGGCTTCCACCTGAGCGCCTCTACTGGCCAAGCTCATTTCCGCAGAGGCGCGCATCCGGCTCAACGGACTTCTGAGGTCATGCGCCAAATTGTCGGTCATCTCACGCATGCCGTTAATCAGTGCTTGAATACGATCAATCATCATGTTGAACGTGCGCGCCAGGGTATCCAGTTCATCGCCTTGGGCGCAAATTGCGACGCGACGATCCAGGGCGCCAGCGGCGATTTCGGTCGCCGTCCGGGTGATTTCCTGCACTCCGCGCAAGGCTCGGCGCGCCATGAACCACCCTATCGGCCCCCCAAGCAAGATCATCATCACTAGCGCAATGAGAATGCCATTGAGTAACACGGCAATGAATTCCTCATCGTCTTCCAGCGATTCTCCAAGCTCCAGAACGATTCCAGGCGCGATAACCCCATAGACGGCTCTTTATCTGGTGCTCGCGTTTCGGCAACGACAGGGTTTGTAGTATCGGCTCATCGCCGTCGTCGAGTTTGGCCAGGATAGCGCTCGGGATAGCAATTCCGGCCATTCCGCGAGGTCCGATGCCATTAGCTGACGGGTATTGTCTGCCCACAACCGGATATAGCTCTGCTCGGCCTCCTTGTCCTGGGTTTCCGCGATGATCTCGGCCCTGACGCGATCCAGACCGCCCACTTGCATAAATTCGACAAATTCCTCGACATCGTCCTCAAGCTCATCGTCGGTTTGTTGTTGAACAACGGAGACCATGAAAGCATAAACAAACGCAAAGGCCAGCACCGACGAAGCAGCGAAGATTCCGCCATACCAGAGTGTCAAGCGTAGCGCAAGCGTATGGCGCAAATTACGAAGGGTCTTTAAGAACATAGCCCATGCTCCGCACGGTATGAATCAGCGATTTATCGAAGCCTTTGTCGATTTTGTCGCGTAACCGGGAGATTCGCGATTCAACCACGTTGGTCTGGGGATCGAAGTTATAGTCCCAGACATGCTCCATGATCATTGTTTTGGAAACCACCCGCCCGGCGTTGCGGGCAAGGTATTCGAGCAACGCGAATTCCCGTGGTTGCAGTGAGATTTTTTTGCCGGCGCGGGTAACCGCATGGGCGAGCAAATCGATAGAGAGATCAGCCACGCTGATGCCGCTGGGCTCCGGTATATCGCCTGCCCGGCGTAGCAGAGCCTGAATACGCGCCAACAACTCGGAAAAGGCGAAGGGTTTGGTCAAGTAATCGTCGCTCCCTGCCAGCAGCCCGGCGACCCGTTCCTCTACCGAACGTTTGGCGCTCAAGATGATGACCGGCAGTTTAATGCGTCGCTGCCGTAACTCATCAATGATCGCCAGCCCATCCATTCCAGGCAACATGATATCGATCACCGCCGCGTCGTAAGACCCCAGAAGGGCCATCTCCAAACCGGTCTTGCCGTCACCGGCGTGTTCGACAACGAAGCCGGATTCTTTCAAGCCCTTGCTGATGAAAGAAACAATCTTGCCGTCATCTTCGATGAGCAATAGCCGCATGGTCGCGCCGTATCCTGTTCGGTCAGTTGCATTCATTTAAACCTTAGAAGAAAACGCCGCAGCTTGTCTACGCGCTGCCGTGGGTTTCCCGCAAACCTTGCCGGATGGTCATGTTCCGGTAAGCAACCGGCAATGTTCCGACAAGCATGCGCTCAGCTGAGCCGGGTAGCCTGTACACACTCGCCCGGAACGCGGTTCTGCCGCAACCAGCGAGGGTTCAGCACATTCAAGCTCTTAAACTCGGATTAACCTGCAAGGTTGATCTGCTTGCAAACGACCGTGGAGATGCCGACATGGCCATGAAATGTAAAGAATATGAGCGCACCGGAGCCATTGAAATGAAGAAAAACAATCCTCTCATCCGTATTGTTCCTGCTGTTGCCGTAGGGTTCATTTTAGCGACTGCTGTATCGCTAAACTGGGTCGCGGATGCCCATGCGCAATCCAACATCGGCATCATCGGGATTCCCGGACCGGACGATGACAACGACGATGAAGATGAGATACCTTTCGACGTTGCCGACGTTTACGCAGAACTCAACAATACCGACGGTGATTTAGGCTTTCATGCGCTCATTGATGGAGATGCCTGGAGAAGGTTGGACATTGAGTCACCCAGTGGACGCAAGCTGCTCAATGTAAACGTCAGAGGGAGTCTGCGCCGGCAGGGTCTGACGGAGCTGTTTTTCGAAAGTGCCGAGCCGCCATTTGACGAATTGTCACCTGAAGAATTCTTCGCTCGATTTGAGGAGGGAGAATACGAGATCGAAGGCAAAACATTGGATGGACAAGAGTTGGAAAGCACCGATTTGTTTTGGCACGTGATGCCGGCACCACCGGAACCCACCGTAAACGGTGAGCTTATGGCAATACAGTGTGACGATGAAGAGCCGGGATATGATGCCTCATTAGTGAGCAGCCCGGTCACTATCGCCTGGGATCCAGTCACAACTTCACATCCCACTATAGGTAGATTTGGTGAGATCGCTGCCGCCTTATATCAGGTCGTCGTCGAGGTCGATTTGGAAGTGAATGGTGAAGAATTCACCTCGGTGTTCAATGTTAATCTTCCGCCGGACGAGACAGAAATGACCGTTCCCGAAGAATTCATCGCTTTGGGCGAAACATTCAAGTACGAGGTGTTGGTGAAAGAAGCAACCGGCGGCAATCAGGTTGCCGTTGAAAGCTGTTTTGTTGTCAATTAGCGCTCAGTTTAGCGGGTAAAGTGTTGTGGACGACAGGCTTCACTCGCCTCTCGAATCAGATGGCTGACCAGGAGGCGGGCGGAGTCTTTGTTATGTTATAGCAACGCTCGTTAATCAGTCGTCCCTTAGGGCCATCGGATTTTGCAAGTGCGCAGTTTTAAAGTCCTGACAACGTTTAAGACTGTTTAGCCTGTGTTAGTCGTCGTCTTGCGTCAACGGCAAGATAAACGGTGAAGGTTTGCCAACATGCAACACGCAAAAAAGGGGAAACGTTCCCAATTTTGCGCAAGCTATCAGCCGCGCAGCTTCGTGCAAACAACAAATGCTGCGAATCGGCAAGATAAGTGCGGCTCTACCGGGATTCCCGTGGAGACCCCAAGATATAGTGGTCTAGCGCTTGTGCCAGGGGAGTGAGAAGCTAACCGCATTATAATCGATTCACGGGTTAAACGACGATGGACCATCTGCTACAAACGTTACTGAATCTGCCGGATATCCGGGTGCTGGGGAATGACTACACGGCGCAAGGCGATCTCATCATTCGGGTGGAAAGCACAGTGGACAGTACGCAGTGTCGTCGCTGTGGACGGCAGATCAATCACGTTCATGGCCATGACCAGCCGGTGCGATTACGTCATCTGCCGATTTTCGAACGCCGCGTGTACCTGGAGATTCGCCCCCGGCGCTACCGCTGCCCGCACTGCCAGGGGAACCCGACGACGACCCAGCGCTGTGCTTGGTATGAAACCAACAGTCCCCATACCCAAGCCTTTGAGCACGACATGCTGCGGGCGTTGATCAACAGCACGGTGGTGGATGTGAGTCGCAAACATGCGCTGACACCGGCAGCAGTGGAAGGGGTTATTGAGCGGCATCTGGCCCAGACCGTGGACTGGAACCGATTGACCGATCTGGACGTCATCGGGATTGATGAGATTGCGTTGCGTAAGGGCCATCGGGACTTTGTCACGATCATTACCAGCCGCACTGAGGCAGGACCACTCACCTTGCTGGCGGTATTGCCGGACCGCAATAAAGAAACGGTGACAGCGTTCCTGGCCACCATTCCCAAGCCGCTGAAGGCGACTATTGGCCAGGTCTGCACGGACATGTACACGGGCTTTGTGAACGCCGCCCACGAAGCACTACCCGAAGCGGTCGTGGTGGTGGATCGTTTCCACGTCGCCAAAGCCTACCGAGACTGCGCCGATACGGTGCGCAAGCAAGAAGTGAAACGGCTCAAAAAGACCCTGTCCCCAGCCGACTATGACGCGCAGGTCAAAGGCACGCTGTGGTTATTCCGCAAACCCTGGGCGGCGTTGACCGCGTCCGAGCGCCAACGTCTAGAGCAGTTGTTTGACCTCTCCCCAACCCTACGCATGGCCCATCTGATGCGCGAGGTACTGACGGCGATCTTCGATCAAGCCCAATCTAAGGCCCAAGCGACCGACTGGTTGCACACCTGGCGAGAGTTCGTGACGATGCAGGCAATCCCCGGTTTTGAGAAGTTCTTTACTACTCTGGATAATCATCAGGATGAGATCACCAATTACTTTCTGGATCGCCAGACCAGCGGCTTTGTCGAGGGCTTTAATAACAAAATCAAAGTCTTGAAACGACGCTGTTATGGGCTAGTTAACCTCACCCACCTGTTCCAACGGCTTAACTTGGACCTGAATGGGTATCAGCTCTTCGGATACACATGAAACCACAACATATTGGGGTTACCACGGGAATTCTGGTAGAGCCGATAGTTCGTGAGCGATTACATGCCGAAGTGCCTTTCTGGCTGATAACAGAGCATAGTTCTGAGTATATATTCCGGTACTGAACTTGTAGTTGCTTAAACTTTCATCCGCCGATGGACGAATTTAAAATGACAAACAATAACCTAAAGCATTTTGGAAATAAAGCAAGAACGATAGTGAATAACAAAAATGTTGTTCATCAAAATGATTTCCAGTCTGATGATGTATCTGAACTTGAATTAAGTATTATTATGCCTTGCCTTAACGAGTCAGAGACTATCGCTACTTGTATAGAAAAAGCTAAAAATTTTCTTAAACAAAACGGAATTAATGGAGAAGTCATTATTGCAGATAACGGTAGTGATGATGGTTCTAAAAATATTGCCCAATCATTAGGTGCAAAAGTCGTTGACATAGTCCAACGCGGATATGGATCAGCTTTAATTGGTGGCATTGCGGCTGCGCGAGGTCGCTATATTATTATGGGCGACTCTGACGATAGTTATGACTTTTCTAACTTACAAGGCTTTGTTGATCGATTACGGGGTGGCTATGATCTAGTCATGGGTAATCGATTTAAAGGAGGTATTTCTCCTGGCGCCATGCCTGTACTCCATCGCTTTATTGGAAACCCAGTGCTTACGGGTATTGGTCGACTTTTTTCAAAAGTCCTGTTGGTGATTTCCATTGTGGTTTGCGAGGTTTTAATAAACTTGCTATTCAAAAGCTAAACTTAACTACCACTGGAATGGAATTTGCGAGTGAGATGGTGGTTAAAGCAACACTGAATGGTCTCAAAATTACCGAAGTTCCTACTACACTCTCTCCTGATGGACGTTCCCGGCCTCCGCACTTGCGCAGTTGGCGCGATGGGTGGCGCCACCTTCGTTTTTTGTTGATGTTTAGCCCTCGTTGGTTATTTCTTTATCCAGGAATAATAATGCTTTCAGTCGGTTTCATTGTCATGCTGTTGTTATTGCCTGGCACACTTACCATAGGCTCAGTAGGCTTTGACGTTCATACAATGTTAATATCGTCTTTATTGCAATTAATAGGCGTGCAGTCTATTGCCTTTGCAATTCTAGCCAAGCAGTATGGTATTAGTGAGGGATTTCTACCTGTGGATGCGTCTTTTCTAAGTATACTACGATTTTTATCTATTGAACGACTAATAATTGCTGGTTGTTCTCTAATAATTATTGGGGTTATTGGCGTAACTAGCGGCTTTAGTGTGTGGGGGTTTCAGGGTTTTGGGCATTTAAACTATGGTTCAATGATGCGTTTAATGATACCTTCTGTGACTGCTATCGCATTTGGTTTCCAAGTTATTTTGCAGCTTTTTTTCTAGGAATCTTAGAATTAAAAGAAAAGTAGTTTATACGCCATAACAATCCGCCATAAAGAATGTGTTTCTCTACAGCTACTCATCTATGCCGCTATTATTTCTTGGTCAATTTATCGCATGCTGATGGATTGAATCTGTTGGTCAGTTGAAAGCCAGATGAATTCTTGCTGAAAAATACCAGACATAAGTCAATTTCTGTTGCATCTCTACATGACTCAATATCACTATCGATAGTTAATTTGAAGCCTGATAGAAGAAATTCATTTCCGTGGATTATTGCCAGATCGATTCGTGGCCGAACTATAATGCTAGAACTACGCACCGGAATATCAGTTATCAACTGCAACTTATCTTCTGAACTTTTCGCATCAAAATGCCCCCATCCGACTACTTCTATCTTATTTTCTGATATTTTGATATCATCAATATTACCGAAATTTGCGTAATTATCAGCTTTATTCAGGTCAGCTTGAATTTTTGGCGCATAGATGTTAGGGAAAAAACTTTGGAGGGGAACTCTAATAACGTTTATTCGAAAAAGTGTAGGATGCAACAAAGCACCAACATGAATATGCGCATAACGATTAAAAATATGATTAAATTGGGACTCCTCTAAATCAGGAAAAAATGGTTTAAAAAAGCTAGTTTTAGGGGCAATAAGAACATGCGCTACTGATTGATAACCCCATCCATTCAACAGCGCACCTGGAAAACCTTCAGCCACTAACCACCCTTTTGGGTGTGCAGCAGCTAATCTTTTCAACCCCTCAGTTATCTTAGTCTCGTGTTTCTCGAAAATAGGTTTTGCTGATTGGATTGGATTGAAATGTGCGAAACCTAAAAAGTTACCAACAGCAGCACAAAGAATAACACATGTCGCTGAGGCAATTTGAATGTCTTTCAGTAATAATAGTCGTTGAATAATAAACATAATCACCAACGGCAAAATAATTAGAACATCATAAAAACCTTCCAGCAGTGACACATTAAAAACAACACGTTTTGATAACACCCATATTGCTAATACGCCACATATCGCTAGCATTAGACGATTAAAATTTATTTTTAGTGGTATCGTTCTAAGAATAACGAATGTAAGCGTTAGCAATAACAGCCCAAATGTGAAAACATGGCGCTGCGCGATAGCTTTATGCCAATAAAGCCATTTTCCATATGATGCTGGTATTGGAAATAGCATCCAAATAGACAACAGTGCCAAGCCAATCATTAATACAATACACTGACGCGCGATATTATTATTCCATGAAATACTGTTTTCAGTTCCTCTAACTAATGAACGATAATCAATAAATATAATTGTTAACAATAATAAATAACTTCCGGATGTTGCAATATTGGCAATACTTGAACCAATCAACTCCTCAAAATTACTGCTAACAAAAAATGGAAAGAAATTAGCCATCCACATTGAAAAAGATACGGTTCCACCAGATATTACGCGTTGTCCTGGGTATATTGTATTAGTCATGAGTGGTATCACATCAATATAATACAACCAAACCAATAATAGAGAAAAAGAACCCGCGACTAGTGAAACAAAGATATTTTTAAAACTTATTTCTTTAGGACAGAATGCTATTAAGGTAACGGCTCCCGCAAAAAACAAACTAGCGATAAATGAAGCGTACAAATGTGAAAGAAGAAATACCGTTAAAACGTAAGTGAGCAGAGCAATTTTAATTGTCGGCCTATAATTAGATATAAAAACAAGAACAACCCATGGAAAATACGCAAGCAATGGACCAGTTGTGGTTAACCACGTTTGCACGTATCCTGTAAAAAACAATAACAGGCTACCCCCAGCGCTCCATAATGATGAAAAACCAAAACTTTGCAATAGGTAGTAATAACCAATCAAAAACAACCCTATAAGAAACACATGAGAAAAAGAAAACGCGTGTGCGGGGTTAGATATAAAGAACATCCAGTACTGCGGTTTAAATAATAGTGCCCAATCCCATAATGGAAGAGAATTAAAATTTCGGAAATCTTCATGGTAAATTGAAGTTTCGTTATAACGCTCAAACCCATTATTAACTACAGCTTGAATGTAAGGGGTAAATACCACCCACTCATCAGACCTTATTGGCCTTGGAGAACCTAAAACTAAACCATCGTCGACAACTCCTAGCATTCTTAACGCAAGCGCATATGATGAAGGCGTCCAAGCAAATAGAAAATAGATAACTGAGCAAGACATCACAAAAAAAACAAAAAAATCAAACTTGATTAGCTGTTTGTTTGGAGATTCATGCGTTATAAAGCTTCGTGTTATGTGATTGATTGTTTAGCGCAAGTTGTCCCAGCTTGTTTTGGGCATTTGCTATAGAAAAAATAAGGAGCATGCTGTGGCGAATAACCAATGCGAAACCTGTCACTTATTCATTGTTAGCCCATTATGTGCCAGTACGCTTATCGTTGACTGCTTCCCGTTCCATTTTAGTGGCTACGATATTTTAAAATTGTTATCCATAATCAAGAGAACGCTCACAATAACCCACCTTGGCCCCCCGGTCTACGAAAGTTGGTGAGACCGACATTCTAGCCTATGCTAATTATGATCAGCATAATTTTAGATGCTATGGCGACAGCTTCATGGGAGCTTCGCACTTGGGTATAGTACCTGAGATCTGGCTATCATTTACTTGATTGTTTAACGAAGGCATTGATTAGGCATTGATT
>JAAUQA010000034.1 GCA_012032855.1 Candidatus Competibacteraceae bacterium | reverse complement strand
TGTTTATCTGCTGCGAAACCATTCCGGCGCGTTGGCCTATTTCGCCAAGGCGATTCAATCTTTCGAAACGCCGCTGGGCTTGTTCGATCGGTTTATTACCGAAAAAGGTGCGCATGCAAAGCAGTTGGATATTAAAAAAGGCGGTATTTTTCCCATCGTGCACGGCGTGCGCAGCTTGGCTCTGGAGCAACAGCTCACCGAAACCAATACCATCGCCCGCATCCAAGCCCTCAGCGGTCGTGGGGTGTTCGATGATCGCTTCACTGCGGATTTAATCGAAGCCTTCGAGTTCATGTCGATGTTGAGATTGCGTGGACAATTGGCATTGTGGGAACAGGGCGAGGCTCCACATAATCGAATAAACCCAAAACAGCTTAATAACTTAGAGCGAAACTTGCTGAAGAATTCTTTCAAGATCGTCAAGGAACTCAAGTCATTTATCCACTACCATTTCAAGCTGAATATGGTGTCTTGAGCCGATGTGGGGTAAGTGCGCGTGAAAGGCAATGCCTGGTTCATTTTCTTGGCGACCGCGGTTTTGGAGTGCGGCATTATTGTGATCGGCGGTTGGACGTTGTGGCTCAGTTTGGCGCCCGAGGAACGTGCGCAAGTAACCGGTTTCTGGGTAGCCCACGCCGGTATGCCGATACTCACCGGTTTGTTTCTGTTGTTGCTCTTGGGGCTTGGCGTCAACCTGATATTTCGTTGGTACATCAACCCGTTGAAAGCTGTGACTGAAGAGATTCGCATCATCGCCATGAGCAACTCCAGCCATCGCTTGGTGCCCGACGGTCGCCCGGAATTGCAGGATATGATCAGCAGCGTGAATCTGTTGGCGGAGCATCATCAGCAGTCGCAAGACGACGTACAGGCACAGATTCGGGCTGCCAACGCCGCTCTGGAAGAGGAAAAAAACACCCTATCGGCGTTGATGTCCAAGCTGACTCAGGGCGTGCTGGTATGTAATCAGGAAGGCAAAATATTATTGTATAACCAACGTGCCCAGCGGTTGTTGGAAGACGCGAATCAGCCGGCAGTCGGTTGGATCGGCTTGGGTCGTTCCGTCCACGGTGTATTAGACAAAAGCCTGATCAATCACGCGTTGCTGCATATCGAACACCGGTTGGCCCAAGGTGACGGCAATCCGTCCGCGCCCTTTGTCACTTCCCGTGCCGGCGGCCGCTTGTTGAGCGTCCATTTGGTGCCGGTGCTGGATAAATATAAAAACCGTACCGGTTATATCCTGACTCTGGAGGACATTACCCAGCACGCGGAAGTTGAAAACCGCATGGGCACTTTATTGCGTTCCTTGACTGAGGGGCAGCGTTCCTCGATTGCCGGAATCCGGGCTGCGATCGAAATGATCTTGGCATATCCGGACATGGATCAGGATCGGTTACAGCAATTTCACACCGTGGTGCGGGACGAAACCGTCAAACTCAGCGAGCACTTGGACAACACGGTGGCCGAGTATTCCGACTATCTGAAAGTGCAGTGGCCATTGGAGGAAGGCACGGCCAATGATTTGCTGGCCGCGATTGAACGGCGGTTTCAAGACACCTTCGCAAACCCCATTGCGATAGATGCGCCGCAAGAACCACTGCGGTTGAAAATGGACAGCTATGCGCTGATTCAGGCCATGTTATTCGTGGTCGAGCAACTGCTTGAGGTCTGCCAAGCGCAACACATGCGGTTGCAATTAAAGCCGCAGTTTCCCTTTGCCTGTTTTATGCTGAGTTGGCACGGACAGGCATTAGATATGGCGACCTTTCGTGCTTGGGGTAAGCGGCCCTTGTTGGCCGATCAACAGGGCGTCGCCGTGACCTTGCAAGATGTGGTGGAACATCACGGTGGCGCGGTATGGACCCAAATTGAGACCGAGCCGGGCCGCAACGCGGTGCGACTCTTGTTGCCGGCCTTGGCTGGTGGTAAGGAAGAAATCGATCAACCGCAGGGCGAGGACGGCGGCGAAGATCATCATTATTACGACTTCCACTTGTTTCACCGCCCTGAGCAACAGTCGGCGTTGGACGATTGTCTGTTATCAGAGCTGCATTACACCGTGATCGACACCGAAACCACCGGGTTAAATCCAAGCGAAGGAGACGAAATCATCGCCATCGGTGCGATGCGTATCGTCAATGAACGGATATTGAAGCGCGAGGCATTCGATTGCCTGGTCAATCCTCGGCGTCCGATCAGCGAAGCGGCGATGGCGATACACGGTTTCTCAAACAACCAGCTAAAAGATAAGCCGATTTTGGATGACGTGTTGCCGCGCTTTCATCGTTTTGTCGAGGATACGGTTATCGTGGGACATAATTTGGCGTTCGATATGCGCTTTTTTGAGCTTAAAGAAGCCAAAACAGGCGTTCGCTTCACCAATCCGGCACTGGATACGCTGTTATTAGCCTACGTCGTTCACCCGAATCAGGAAGACAACAGCTTGGAATCAATCGCCGCCCGCTTCGGGGTCAAAGTTAGTGGCCGCCATACCGCGATGGGCGATACGCTGACCACTGCGCAGATTTTTCTCGCCTTGATACCGTTGCTGGCGGAACGGGGCATTCGGACGCTGGGACAGGCCAGCGCAGCGTGCAAGAATATCGAACAGGCACGGATTAGCTATTAGCTTAGCCATTTTGGGGCCGCGGGTAATTGGACATGGTGGGCGATGCCCACACTACCGAAATGCAAGGCCCGACCGTATAATCGACCTGTTTCTGAATCCTTTTTATCGTCCTATCCGTCTTAACTGCGGTTCTCCCACTGAAATCCTCATGACCTTATTGACTGTTGCTAATCTGGAATACCACATCGGTGCCCAGCCTTTGCTGGATCGCGTCGGCTTTACTATTGAAAGTGGCGAGCGCATCTGTCTGCTCGGCCGTAATGGCGAGGGCAAATCGACGCTGCTCAGGATTTTGGACGGTCAACTGACCGCCGAAGACGGAACACTGCAATGGCAAAGCGGCAGTCGCGCCGCCCTGGTGAGTCAGCAACCGATGCTGGATGCCGAAGGCACCGTGTTCGAGGTGGTCGCTCAAGGATTGGGCAATGTGGCCGAACTGATCCAAGCCTATCATCGCGTGTCGCTCGAACTCGCTGATGACTCTGACGACGCCTCTCTAAAAGATTTGCACGATTTGCAACAGCAGTTGGAAGCTGCTGATGGCTGGCGATTGGAGCAACGGGTGGAGCAAATCATCAGCCGCTTGCGGTTACCGGCGGAAACATCGGTCCAACAACTCTCCGGTGGCTGGCAACGACGGGTGGCGCTGGGTCGCGCCCTGGTGCAGGAACCGGCAGTGCTGATGCTGGATGAACCGACCAATCATCTGGATTTAGAGGCTATTGAATGGCTTGAGGAGTTCCTACTCAGCTATCCCGGCGCGGTGTTGTTCGTCACTCATGACCGGCGGTTTTTGCGCAAACTCGCTACCCGAATCTGGGAATTGGATCGCGGTCAACTCACCTCATGGCCGGGTGATTACGCCAATTATCTGCGTCGGGTCGAAGAACGCCAGCACGAGGAAGCCAAGCACACCGGCGAATTCGACAAGAAACTGGCCCAGGAGGAAGTGTGGATTCGCCAGGGCATTCAGGCCCGGCGGACCCGCAACGAAGGCCGGGTGCGCGCCTTGAAAGCGTTGCGCGAGGAGCGCCAAGCTCGCATTGAGCGCCAGGGCACGGTTGCGTTGGATGTCGCTGGGGATCAATCCGGCAAGATCGTGCTGGAGGCGCGCAACATCAGCAAAGCATTCGATGGTCAGCCGGTGATCCGGGATTTCTCCTGCCGTATTTTACGGGGTGATCGGATCGGCTTGATCGGTCCCAACGGGGTTGGCAAAACAACCTTGCTGCAAATACTGCTGGGACGTCTGGAACCGGACAGCGGGTCGTTACAACTGGGCACCAAGTTACAAATCGCCTATTTCGATCAGCATCGAGCGCAACTGGACGATAACCAATCGGTCATCGCCAACGTAGCCGAGGGCAGCGATACCGTGCAGGTTAACGGGCGCGAACTGCACGTGATCAGCTATCTGAAAAACTTCCTGTTCACCCCGGAGCGTGCACGTGCTCCGGCCAATACCCTGTCCGGCGGCGAGCGCAACCGGCTGTTGCTGGCACGCTTGTTCACCAAACCGGTGAATTTGTTGGTGCTGGACGAACCCACCAACGATCTGGACTTGGAAACGCTGGAAGTATTGGAAGATTTGTTAGCCGAGTTCAACGGCACGTTACTGCTGGTGAGCCACGACCGGGCGTTTCTGGACAACGTAGTCACTCATGTGTTCGCTTTTGAGGGTGACGGCCAAGTCAAAACCTACGTTGGCGGCTATGATGACTGGCTAAGGCAACGCACCGTACCGGCAAGTACACCACGTCGAACTGAAGCCGCTAAATCGGATAAAGCTAAGCATTCCCCCGCTAAACTCGACGCTAAACCACGCAAACTAAGCTACAAGGAACAGCGCGAACTGGAACAGCTGCCGACCCGTATTGAGCAGTTGGAAAACGACTTAAACGCGATGCAAGAGCAAACCGCGCAGCCGGATTTTTACCAACGCGACGCTGAGCAGATCAAAACAACGTTGGCTCAATTGGAAGTGCTGCAGCATGATTTGGAGGATGCTTATAGTCGTTGGGAGGCGCTGGAAGCGTTCGGTGAGAGCTCTTGAGTACGCCGTTAGGAGTAAGAAATGAAACAGATCGCTATTCGAAAACACTTTAGCTACTTCGTAACAGATAGTAAGGAGATAGAGAGTGGTTCGTTTGACGAAAAACTTGAGAGTCTCGATGAAGAGATGAATTCGTTATTAAAGAAGTACGATCTCACATTGGTTGAGTACGAAACACGATTCATTCCAATGGAAAAAATGTCATTGTTCCATTGTGAAAAGTGCAATCATCTGATGATTAATCGCGATTTGAATCCGGCCAAATTTGATGGTAATGAATTGTATAGTGATCTTGCATTTGTCGTGCTTGATGGCGGAACGCACGAAGGTATGAACCTTTGTGAAGAATGTCTGCCAATTTCTCACCGCTGGGGGCACTTCTCATGACTAAACCCGTGTGCGTTATTGTCGGAGTCGGTCCCGGAAACGGCGCTGCGTTTGCCCGTAAATTCGCCGCCAACGGCTATCGGGTCGCTCTACTGGCGCGTAATGAGCGATCATTTCAGGATTTGCAACAGACTCTCGAAGATGCTCACGGTTACGTTTGCGATGCGGCGGATACCCAGTCCGTTGCCGAGACATTTAGCCGCATTGCGCAAGAACTCGGTCCGGTCGATACGCTGATTTATAATGCCTCCACGCGGGATTTTGCGTCCATCGACCAAACTACCCCGGAAGCCTTCGAGCAAGCCTGGCGGGTGACCACCTTCGGTTGTTTGTTGGCCATCCAACAGGTTTTGCCCACCATGCGTTCGGCACAACACGGGAATATCGTAATTATCGGTGCAACGGCGTCCTTGAAAGGCGCAGCCGGTTTTGTAGGGTTTGCCTCCGCTAAAGCTGCCCAACGCAGTTTGGCGCAATCTATAGCGCGTCAAGTGGGTCCGGACGGGATTCACGTGGCCTATGTCATCGTCGATGGGATTATCGGTTTGCCTCAGACCCGACAGGCTATGCCCGACAAGCCGGATGACTTTTTTATGCGCGCGGAAGATATTGCAGAATCCGTGTTCTTTCTCACTCGCCAGCCGCGCTCGGCATGGACCTTCGAGTTAGATATCAGACCGTTCGGTGAAACATGGTGAGCTATTTCGCAGGCTTTAGCCCAATAACAGGAATATTGTAACTGTGTCTAAAACGCACCTGAACTCTGGTCGATTCCCGGCTGTGCGTCCGCGTCGTATGCGGCGAGACGATTTCTCCCGACGTTTAATGCGGGAAACGCAGCTCAGTGTCGATGATCTGATTCAACCGTTCTTTGTTATCGAAGGGCGCAACCGCCGAGAAGCAGTAGCCTCCATGCCCGGCGTGGAACGGGTCAGTATCGACCAACTGCTCATCGAAGCCGAAATACTCGCCAAGCATGGCGTACCGGCGTTAGCATTATTTCCGGTCACGCCGCCGGAAGCCAAATCAGCGGATGCCCGCGAAGCGTTCAACCCGGAAGGCTTGGCGCAGCGTGCGGTGCGGGCCGTCAAGCAAGCATTTCCCGAGTTGGGCGTAATCACCGATGTGGCGCTGGATCCGTTCACCAGTCACGGTCAGGACGGTCTGGTAGATGACAGCGGCTATGTGCTTAACGACGAAACCGTTGCGGTGTTAGTGCGTCAGGCGCTGTCTCACGCCGAAGCTGGCGCCGACATCGTCGCCCCGTCGGATATGATGGATGGGCGTATCGGGGCGATTCGCGCTGCGTTAGAAGCGGATGGCCATATTCATACCCGTATCTTGGCTTATTCCGCCAAGTATGCCTCCAGTTTCTACGGCCCGTTCCGTGATGCGGTGGGTTCCGCTGCCAATCTGGGCGGCGGTAACAAATACAGCTATCAAATGGACCCGGCCAATACCGACGAGGCCTTGCACGAGGTCGCGCTGGATTTGGCGGAAGGCGCGGATATGGTGATGGTTAAACCAGGGATGCCTTATCTCGACATCGTGCGGCGAGTTAAAGATCAGTTCGCGGTGCCGACCTTGGTCTATCAGGTCAGTGGCGAGTATGCCATGTTGATGGCGGCTGCTCAGAATGGGTGGTTGGATGAACGGTCGGTTATCATGGAGTCATTATTATCCATCAAACGTGCCGGTGCCGATGCCATCCTCAGTTATTTCGCCGGTCGCGTCAGTCATTGGCTACAGCAGCGAGAGGCCGGATGAATTCCAGTAATCCCGATCAATACGCAGTAATTGGCAATCCCATCAGCCACAGTCAATCGCCCCGGATTCATAGTCTGTTCGCCGTGCAAACCGGGCAGAATCTCGAATACCAAGCGATCCTGGCCGAGCCGGGTCATTTTCCTTCCACGGTGAATGCTTTTCGCGAGCACGGTGGGCGCGGACTCAACGTCACTGTGCCTTTCAAGCAAGAGGCTTGGGTGTATGCGGATTTGCTCAGCACTCGCGCCGAGCGGGCCAGGTCGGTCAATACCCTGATATTTCAGGAAGATGGTGTTGCGTTTGGCGAGAACACCGACGGTATCGGTTTGGTGAAGGACATCAAAGACAACCACAACCTTGAATTGGCGAGGCAACGCATTCTGCTGTTGGGTGCTGGTGGGGCGGCGCGCGGAATCTTACAACCTCTCTTGAATGAGTCCCCGGCGCGGCTGGTGATTGCCAATCGGACCCCAACCAAAGCCCTGGAACTGGCACTGATGTTCACTGATCTCGGCTCAGTGACGGGGTGCGGACTCGACGAATTGGCCGGCCAGCGATTCGATGTCATCATCAATGCCACGGCGGCGGGCCTGTCGGATTCTGTACCGGCGCTACCGGACGGCGTATTAGCCAGTGACGGTTGGTGTTATGACCTGATGTATGGTGATGAACCAACCGCGTTCGTGCGTTGGGCAAGACAGCAAGGCGCGGCCAAGTGGTTGGATGGTTTGGGCATGTTGGTGGAGCAGGCTGCGGAATCTTTTTTACTGTGGCGGGGAATTAGGCCGGATACCCAATTGGTGATCGCCACGTTAAGAAACATCGCCGGGCGAGGAAGTGTTTGATGAGCCTGGAGCAATCGCGGGAAATTATCAAGGAGTTGTTGGCCTCGCAGATTCAGGCCGTGCTGGCGACCCAAAGCCAACATCAACCCTATACCAGCCTGATGACCTTCGCGGAGACTGGGGATCTTAGCCAATTGTTATTCGCGACCTATCGGGCGACGTATAAATATTCGAATCTGATGGACAACGGCCGCGCCGCATTATTGATCGATAATCGAACCTGCCAAGCGTCGGATCATTATGACGGCATCGCCGTGACGGCGGTCGGCAGCGTGGCCGAAGTATCGGAAGCGGATCGGTCGGTGCTTCTGCCGCTTTATCTCGACAAGCACCCGTCACTGACGGATTTCGTCCTGGCACCGGACTGTGCGTTGCTGAGCATGCAAGTGGAGCACTATTATCTGGTCAGCCAATTCCAGAACGTGGTGGTGCTGCCGATGGACCGATAATGGCAGCGGTGGGTTGATGAGCGTTAACTATCGGTTGGGTATAGATTTGGACGGTAGCAAAATCAAAATTGCCGCATTGGATGAGCCAGCTAATATCCACATCCGGCGCGGTTCTGCCAGCGGCGTGTGCGGCGCGGCTTGGTTACGGCCGTTGCCGGGCCAAGCGAGGCCATAGTGCAGCTCGATTTCGTTCGTCAAACTGCCGGACAATTCGCTTTCGATGCACCAGTGCTGGAGGTCGAATCCTACGGGGACGGTCTCATCAATGACACCTATTTGGTCACGACAGAATCCGGAAAAGCCATTCTGCAACGAATTAATCAACGAGTGTTTCCTCACCCCGCGTTGATCATGGAAAATTTGCGGACGGTGCTGGATCACGTCCGCGCTCACGAATTGAATAGCAATCCGGTTCGGAGGGCTTTTCGGTTGCCCACGATATGCCCCAGCGATACCGGGCGGGATTATTATATAGATGCCGAAGGCGGGTTCTGGCGCGCACTCAGTTTTATCGACAACACCCGCTGTTTCAATACGATTGCCGATCTAAAACAAGCGGAGGAAGTCGGCTTTGCCTTGGGTCGATTTCATGCATTGCTGAGTGATCTTGAGCCGGCTCGGTTGCATGACACCTTGCCGGGTTTCCACATCACCCCGCATTACTTGCAGCGTTTCGATCAAATCGCTGCGCAGCCGACAACACCCCCTGACAGCCCTGAGTTACGGTTCTGCATGGATTTTATCGAAACTCAGCGGGAGCAAACGTGGGTGCTGGAGGAAGCCAAAGCGAAAGGCCGATTGTCGCTGCGCATTATTCATGGCGACCCCAAGTTGAATAATATTTTGTTCGATGCGGATCACGGGCGAGCGTGCAGCATGATTGATTTGGATACCGTTAAACCGGGGCTGATTCACTACGATATTGGCGACTGTTTGCGGTCTTGCTGTAATACGACTGGTGAATCCAGCAAGAGCGCTGTTGAGTTCGATTTGAAAATCGGCTATGCCATTCTCAAACGATATTTCGATGAAACCCGTTATTTCCTAACCGAGTCAGACTATGAATACCTTTATCCGGCGATACGCCTAATTCCTTTCGAGCTGGGTTTACGTTTTGTGACGGATTATCTGGAAGGTAATCGTTATTTCAAAGTCGACGAACCAGAGCAGAATTTACGGCGTGCGGTGATACAATTTCAGTTAGCTGCCAGCATTGAACGGCAAAAGCGGGTTATTAATAATTTGATCGATGAGGTTCGTTGTATGGGGTAGTATCGAGATGGTTCTACTTGTTCTTGGATGTGATGTTATGCGGCACAGAAAGACTAATGAAAACAAGAATTTTTTCGGGCTAAGATATTTTTTCTCAGATATGCGGAAATCGTATAATTATTGGTTAGACTTATGGGAAACATGCGAAGCTTTTTGAAATATTCTCTACTAGGTTTATGCGGTGTTGGGGTTGTTCTCGCTGCATATCCCTTTGTGGCCTCAATGAATCCTTCATACGAAGCTAATGTAAACGTCCCTTTATTCAAAACCAACTGGATCGGTGTAGGGAACAAGAAACACCCGATATAGCGTACCCCGCAGATGTTTTCATCACCCGAATAAGTGAAGATAAATTCTTTATATTTGCGGTGGCATATGATGATCGTCGTAATATCTATTGGGTTGGCCCGCCGTATGATGAATGTAACCAAATTAAAGTTGATATAAACATCAAGAAAGTTCTCTGTAAATACAGAGAACGCGCATACATAAGCTGGGGTTTCGATGGAAAACCAGATAAAGAGCACTTTGCAGAGTTATTTATTTTGCCTTATTCAAAGGATGGAAACACTGTGCGTTATGGTCGAGGGGCCTAACAAGGTGCTCAAGTACGTTCCGACCCTGCGGGCCTCCACGGGGCAATCAAAGCTGTGCTTTGTCTGCCCCTTATAGTACGGCGTTATGTTTGCGGCCTTGAATAACCGTACGTAATGACGTACGCTTTATTTCAAGGAGGGCGAAACATGACCATACTCAGTGCGACAGAGGCGAGATCGAAGCTGTACAGCCTTATCGATGAAGCCACAGATTCTCATCAACCAATTGTTATAAAAGGCAAAAGAGGTAATGCTGTTCTAATCTCGGAAGAGGATTGGAATGCGATATCTGAAACCCTCAATTTGCTTACCATCCCGGCAATGCGGGAGTCGATTCAAGAGGGTATGAAAACTCCGGCCTCTGAATGCGCCAAGGATCTCGATTGGTAAAGTGGCAGCTGGTTTATACCCAGCACGCGCAAAAAGACGCGAAGAAACCAGCCGCATCAGGCCTGAAGGAAAAGGCAATAAACTTGCTGAAGGTGCTTGAGGAGAATCCGTATCAAGACCCACCGCCTTATGAAAAACTCGTTGGTGATCTTGCCGGTGCATATTCCCGCCGAATTAATATCCAGCGCCGCGTTGTGTATCAAGTCCTAGAGCAAGAGCATATCGTCAAGATCCTGCGGCTGTGGACACATTACTAATAAAGAAACATAACAAATCGGTCAAGCCGTTCGCTACGCTCACTGCCCAGCGCAACACGCCTTTTGCGCTTTGGCTTCGCCATTGTTGCGCAAACACGAACTCCGGGCAGATTAAATCACTTCAGATACCCCTGTTTTAGCAGAGATAAATCAAAGGATGAGTCAAGCTCCTGACATGACCGAAACAACAGCAAATATAGTCGGTATAGCTGTTGCGGCAGTAGTTTGGTTGGCTTGGACGTTTTTGAGTGAAACTCGACATAATCATGGATTTTGGGTGGCTTTTTTAATGCCTCTCGCTCCAATCATCATCCCAGCTCTCTGGATTATTTTTCTTTTTATCAAGTACTCTTCATATCTTGTATTCGTTGTGCTTCAGCGAAGGGAAAATCACGAGGAGTTCATAAGACAACTAAAAATTCATTTTGGAGTTTTTCTGTTATTTTAATCATGTATTTTGAAATTTGGATATAGTGGAAATGAGGCTCAACCAAACGTTTCACTGGACTCACTGAAGATCGTCGGTGAAATTATCTTTGTGCATAAAATAGATGGTCGCGCTGATTGAGCTAGAAACGGAAAGGTTAGTATTACGGCAATGGCAGACATCCGATCACGAGCCGTTTGCAGCATTGAATGCTGACCCGCGTGTGATGATGGAGTATTTTTCAAAAACTTTGGATCGTTCTGAGAGCGATGCAATGGCAAAGCGCTGCGAGGCTTTGATTGAGGAACGAGGCTGGGGATTCTGGGCAGTAGAAGCGAAAGAGGATAAGCGTTTTATCGGGTTTATTGGATTACACACCCCAAACAGCAGTTTGCCGTTTTCACCATGTGTTGAGATAGGTTGGCGTTTGGCTCTCCCATACTGGGGTTTTGGTTACGCAACCGAGGGTGCAAAGGCTGCTTTGCAAGTCGGTTTCGAGCGTCTAGGTCTGACTGAAATCGTGTCGTTTACAGCTGTGGGTAATCACCGTTCTCGTGCAGTTATGGAAAAGCTGGGTATGAAGGAAGAGCCACAAACCTTTGTACATCCAGATGTTCCCGTAGGCAACGTTCTACAGGAACACTGCCTCTACAAGTTATCGCGTAACATATGGCATGAGAACAGCGTATAACAACAAGGTACTCAACATCGCTTGCTTGGCTCACTGAGGTACACTGCAGGCTGCTACCCGTTAGCGTGCTAGGCGCACAAGTCACTCACTTAATCAAAGCGCATGAGGAGAATCGAGTGGAACCCAAGACACTGGGCATTTGGAAGAGTTTTGCATCAAAGCCCGGAGGAAAGTGGGCATTTTCCAGACTGATTTGCTTAAAAGCGCCGTACTTTGGCAGCATTAAGCCGCTGTTTGTTGAGTTGCGGCCTGAATATTCCGAGGTTCATATCAAAAAGCGCCGGGCTGTCTTGAATCATATCGGCACAGTCCATGCGATAGCGATGTGCAATATGGCCGAGCTTGCCGCTGGAGTCATGACAGATGTCACTATCCCACCGACGCATCGCTGGATTCCTAAAGGAATGACCGTCCGGTATCTTGAAAAAGCGGAGTCCAATCTGCGTGCAATAGCAATTCCCGCCTCTCCGCTCAAATTGGGCTCCGCCGGCGAATACGCTGTTAACGTTGATGTAGTGAACACAAACAATATTAAAGTGTTCACAGCGAGTATCACCATGTGGGTTTCGCCAAAGAGATGAGCGCTACAGTGCATGCGATCATCATCTATTCGAGCCGACGCCAATTCGTGGAACGGACCAATTCAAGCGCAATGCTTCAAAGGTGTTTTTTCTAGCTTTTGGGGTCATTCCCATTTTAATTCACCGCGTGATTTTCAAACAAGATTACAACGATAGTACCCCGGATTCTGCTCGCGCTTCATCGCGGCTACGCTATGCTGTGGTTAGGTATCCTGCTTTAAAAGCCCTATAGCACGGAGCATACATTGATTATGAATAAGCAGAGATTAATCGTCTTGTTTGATGGCACATGGAACGACCCGGAAGATAAAACCAATGTTTATCGGGTTTCACGGAGTATCTACGACTACGATGGCGATGTTCGACAACGATTCTTTTACGATCCGGGCGTCGGCACGTCGAGATTTGATCGTTTCCGAGGTGGCGTGTTTGGTTGGGGATTAAGCAAAAATTTGTTGCAAGGCTATGAGTGGCTGGTTAAGCGCTACTCACCGGGGGATGAAATCTGGGTATTTGGATTTAGTCGCGGAGCCTACACAGCACGCAGTCTCGTCGGGATGATTCGAAAATGTGGGTTGTTGCATATCGCAACACCACGATTGCTGGAGGATGCGGAGGCTCTTTACCGAGATAAAGAAAAACACCCCGATGGTGAGCAGTGTATACATTTCAGACGGAACTACAGCCGCGAGGTAACGATTCATTTTATTGGTGTTTGGGATACCGTTGGCGCGCTAGGGATACCCGGAACCGTTTTGTCAGAAAAAGGGCGATATTCTTGGCATGATACCGAGCTATCAAAATTGTAGAGCGTGCGTATCAAGCTGCTGCGCTGGATGAGCACCGTTCAGC
>JAAUQA010000373.1 GCA_012032855.1 Candidatus Competibacteraceae bacterium | reverse complement strand
CGTGCTGCCACGCGGCACACGGGTCGGCACTGTTCACCCGAGGGAAACCCAGGCATTGGTGGTCACCACATTGGGGACTACCCGAGACTCACAAGTCATTGACGCGATTGAGGGCGAATATCGCGAACCGTTCATGCTGCATTACAATTTCCCCCCCTACTCGGTCGGCGAAACTGGCATGGTCGGCAGTCCTAAGCGGCGAGAGATCGGCCACGGACGTTTAGCGAAACGGGCTATTCTGGGAGTGATGCCAGATATGGCCAGCTATCCGTATGTGATCCGCGTGGTCTCCGAAATTACCGAATCCAATGGCTCCAGTTCGATGGCATCAGTGTGTGGCGCCAGCTTGGCGCTGATGGACGCTGGGGTGCCGCTGAAAACCCCGGTCGCGGGTATCGCTATGGGGTTGATCAAAGAAGCTGACCGATTTGCAGTGCTGACCGATATTTTAGGCGATGAGGATCACTTAGGGGATATGGATTTCAAAGTGGCGGGTACCGATACCGGTGTGACCGCGTTGCAAATGGACATCAAGATCGACGGCATCACACGCGAAATCATGCAGGTGGCGTTAGATCAGGCGCGCGCCGGGCGCTTACATATTCTTGCGAAGATGCAAGAAGCAATCGCCCGCCCCCGCGAAGAGATGTCTCAGTATGCACCGCGCATCACGACCATGCGCATCAATCCGGATAAAATTCGCGATGTCATTGGTAAGGGCGGCGTTACGATTCGCGCCATCACCGAGGAAACCGGTGCGGTGATCGACATCAGCGATGACGGCACCATCAAAATCGCTGCCGTTGACCAAGCCGCCAGCGACGAAGCACGCCGGCGGGTTGAAGAAATCACTGCCGACATAGAAATCGGTCGAATTTACGAAGGCAAGGTCGTGCGCATCATGGATTTCGGCGCATTCGTGGCGATCATGCCCGGCCGCGAAGGGATGGTGCATATTTCCCAGATCGCCGAAGAACGCATTCGTAGCGTCAGCGATAAACTGGCGGTAGGCGATGTCATTAAGGTCAAGGTCTTGGAGGTGGACAAGCAAGGACGGATTCGTCTCAGCATGAGAGCCATCAACGAAAACAGCTAACGATGATCTCCGCTCAGCCCCGGCGGACAGAGACATTTTACTGGGGCAGGATTGCATCCACGGTCCGAGTGGTTTACATTGCCATCGCACGACGTGGATACACTGGAGAGGTGTCCGAGTGGTTTAAGGAGCACGCCTGGAAAGTGTGTATACGTTAATAGCGTATCGAGGGTTCGAATCCCTCCCTCTCCGCCATCATTCATAGCTAGGGTGTAGTCATTTGCTCCGCCCGGTCGATTTCAAAACAGCGCATTTCAGGCTGAACCGATCAATGGTGGTCTGTATCGGTCCCCTCGCGACGACGAACTGTGAACCCCGTCAGGCCCGGAAGGGAGCAGCGGTAACGGCGACATCGGGCGCCGGGGTGTGGCTGGTATGGGCCGCCGCCCTTGGTTGCGAATATCCACCCTCTCTGTTGTTTTAGCGCATGAGATGAGCTACCAGGTTCTGGCACGCAAGTGGCGCCCCCGCACTTTTCAAGAAGTGGTAGGGCAGGAACATGTCGTACGCGCGTTGACCAATGCGCTCGACCAGCAACGTCTGCACCATGCCTTTTTGTTCACGGGCACACGCGGCGTAGGCAAAACCACGCTCGCCCGCATCCTAGCCAAAGCGTTGAATTGTGAGCAAGGTGTGACCGCCACCCCCTGCGGACAGTGCGCTGCCTGTCGAGAGATCGACGAGGGCCGCTTCGTCGATTTGCTGGAGGTCGATGCCGCTTCGCGAACCGGCGTCGACGATACTCGGGAGCTGCTGGACAACGTGCCCTATGCCCCCGCGCGTGGACGCTACAAAGTCTATCTGATCGACGAAGTGCATATGTTTTCTAAGAGTAGTTTCAACGCCTTGTTGAAAACCCTGGAAGAGCCCCCGCCGCATGTCAAATTTTTACTGGCAACCACCGACCCGCAACGGTTGCCGGTCACGGTGTTGTCCCGTTGTCTGCAATTCAACCTTAGAAGTCTGTCGACCAAACTGATTGCTCAACACCTAGCCCATGTATTGACGCAGGACAATATTCCCCATGAAGCAGCAGCTTTGACCCTGCTGGCACGCGCGGGCGCCGGTAGCTTACGTGATGCGCTCAGCGTGTTGGACCAGGCGATCGCCTTTGGTAGCGGTCAAGTCAATGAGCAGGATGTCAGTATGCTGTTGGGCACCATTGACCACGGTCAGGTTCTTAAGCTGGTCAAGGCGTTGGCTCACGCCGATGCCGATGGGTTGCTGAAAGTAGCGCTGGAACTGGAACAAACAGCACCGGATTACATGGCGGTATTAGCCGAACTGCTATCGCTATTGCAACACCTTGCGCTGGTGCAGGCGATTCCTGAAACAGCCATTGATGCCGAACGGTTCGATGCACAAGCCGTTCAGCAATTGGCCAAGCTAATCGCCCCCGAGGACATTCAACTGTTTTATCAAATTGCGCTGCTGGGACGGCGCGATTTGCCGCTGGCGCCGGAACCGAAAAGCGGTTTCGAGATGATTCTGTTACGGATGTTGTGTTTTCGACCGCAAAATACCCTTCCGGAAACGCCGCAAAAAACCGAGAACGTGCTTGACCGCCCCGCACAGGCCGTGGCAAACCCAATTTCGGCGACTTCCGAGCCACCCATTCAATCCTCTCCCGTCGCCGTCCTATCCGGTTCGACAACCGACTGGAACAGTTTGGTCGCCGCACTTGATTTGAACGGGATGGCCCAGCAGTTAGCGCTTAACTGCAGTTTGCAACGTTATCAGGACAACACTTTGCATTTGGTTTTAGCGCCGGGTTATGCCCAAACCAAAACCAAAAATGCCGAAGATCGTTTACGCGCCGCCCTGGAGAGTCATGCCGGCAAACCGGTGAAACTGAGTATTCAAGTCGGTGAATCGACAGTTGCCACACCGGCTGAACGCCACACTCAACAGCAAGCCGAACGCCGGCAAGCGGCGTGGACAACACTCAACCAAGATCCGAATGTACAGGCCCTGCGTGAGACCTTCGAAGCACAGGTGCGACCGGATTCCATTGCACTGGACGACGATTGATTAACGGCTCGGCCATGTGTGCCAGCTCAGTACAACCAGAGGAACACGATGATGAAGGGTAATTTAGGTAACCTGATGAAGCAGGCTCAAAAGCTGCAAGAGGATCTGCAGAAAGCTCAGGAAGAAATCGGTCTGTTGGAAATTACCGGCGAGTCCGGCGGTGGTTTAGTTCAGATCGTCATGAGTGGACGTCACGAAGTGCGGCGAGTTTCTATTGATGACAGCTTATTAGCTGACGATAAGGACATGCTCGAAGACTTAGTTGCTGCGGCTGTTAATGACGCGGTCAACAAGGTGGAAAAAACCGTTCAAGAGAAATTCTCCGGCATGGCCGGTGGGCTGCCCGGCATGCCGGGTTTGGGAGGCAATTTCAAAATGCCTTTCTAGTTTAACTGGAATGCAGGCGCCTTTATTAACCCGCTTGATAGACGCGTTACGCTGTCTGCCCGGTGTGGGACCCAAGTCCGCCCAGCGCATGGCGTTACATCTGCTGCAACGGAATCGGGAAGGTGCCCAACGACTGAGCGAAACGCTACAGGACGCATTGAGCGGCATTGATCATTGCCAACTGTGCCGCAATCTCAGCGAAACCGAACTGTGTATGCTGTGCGCCAATCCAACCCGCGACCGTTCCGTCCTGTGCATACTCGAAACGCCGGCCGACGCGATGGCGGTGGAACAGGCCGCGAGTTACCGGGGACTGTACTTTATTCTGATGGGACATCTTTCTCCATTGGATGGCATCGGTCCGCTTGAGCTGGGCTTGGATCGATTGGAAGCCCGATTGGACGAAGGGGAAGTGCGAGAAATCATCCTGGCCACTAATCCCACCGTGGAAGGCGAGGCCACCGCGCATTACATCGCCGACTTGGCCCGTGAGCGCGATATTCGCACCACCCGCATCGCGCACGGCGTGCCGTTGGGTGGGGAACTTGAATACATTGATGGCGGCACGCTATCCCATGCGTTCAGTGGTCGCCGCGAATTCTGAACTGGATTAACGCAGCAATCAGAAGGTGAGTATGAGCGAAACCGTATTTTCCAAAATCATCGCGCGGGAGATTCCTGCGGACATCGTCTATGAAGATGATCAGGTACTGGCCTTTCGGGACATTAATCCTCAGGCGCCGGTCCATATCGTCATC
>JAAUQA010000372.1 GCA_012032855.1 Candidatus Competibacteraceae bacterium | reverse complement strand
AGAATCTGTCTGTGTTACTCGACACCAATCGTGTTCATGTGTATCCAAGCCAAGAACAACTCGATTTAGCGTACCGCGTGGCCATTGATGTTCAACGATTCGACGGTCGTTTCGGCGAAGGTGTCACCCTGAATGCAGTGTGGACCCTACTGGACGAACAGAAGATAGAACCGCTACTAGTCAAACGTTTTCAGTTCACAGCACCGACCCCGGCACCTGATTATGAAGCCCTGGTTGCCGCGCATAGCGAAGCGCTCGCCGCGCTCAGCCAAGCAATCGCTGACGAAATGGTCCGCTTCGCACAATAAACCAGGAGACCCCCTATCGTGGCGGTTGATAATCAAACCGTTGGCTTTGTCAGTCTCGGCTGTCCCAAAGCGCTGGTCGACTCAGAACAAATCCTCACCCAACTACGGGCCGAAGGTTACGACATTTCGTCCACCTATCAAGATGCCGATCTGGTGATCGTCAACACCTGCGGATTCATCGACAGCGCGGTCGAAGAGTCTCTGGATGCCATCGGCGAGGCGCTGGACGAAAACGGCCAAGTGATTGTGACCGGCTGTCTGGGCGCCAAGGGCGATCTGGTGCAGAAAACCTATCCGGAATTGCTGGCGGTTACCGGTCCTCATGCGCTAACTGAGGTCATGCAGGCAGTTCATCAGCACCTACCCAAGCCGCACGACCCCTATGTCGATTTGGTACCGCCGCAAGGCATCAAGCTGACGCCCAAGCATTATGCGTATCTGAAAATCTCCGAAGGCTGCAATCACCGCTGTAGTTTCTGCATCATCCCTTCCATGCGCGGCGATCTGGTCAGCCGTCCGGCGGGCGAGATTCTGCAGGAAGCCGAAAACCTAGTCAACGCCGGAGTCAAAGAATTGCTGGTCATCTCACAGGACACCAGCGCCTACGGCGTCGATGTGAAATACCGCACCGGCTTTTGGCGCGGGCGACCATTGAAAACCCGTTTGACCGAATTAGCCCAAGCACTCGGTGAACTCGGGGTATGGGTAAGGCTGCACTATGTGTATCCCTATCCCAATGTCGATCATCTGATTCCGCTTATGGCGGAAGGCCGGTTATTGCCTTATCTGGATGTGCCGCTGCAACACGCCAGTCCAAAGATTCTGAAAGCCATGCGCCGCCCCGCCAACCGCGAGAACACCTTGACCCGACTCAAGGCATGGCGGGAAATTTGTCCAGAAATCACTGTGCGCAGCACCTTCATCGTCGGCTTTCCAGGGGAGACGGACGATGATTTCGAACAGCTGCTGGATTTTCTGGAAGAAGCGGAGTTGAATCGAATCGGCTGTTTTACCTACTCACCGGTAGAAGGTGCAGCCGCTAACGGTCTGCCCGATCCGGTCCCGGAATCGGTCAAGCAGGAACGCCAGATACGCTTTATGGAATTACAAGCGCAGATCAGCGCGGATAAATTGACGCGTAAAGTTGGCCAGCAGATGACCGTCCTAGTCGATGAAATCACCCCGGAAGGCGAAGCGCTGACCCGCTCAGCAGCGGATTCGCCGGAAATCGACGGGCTGGTCATCGTGCCCGATGGGGCAGCGCTGCGGGTGGGTGAGTTCGCCGAGGTGCGTATTACGGAGGCGGGTGAACACGATTTGTGGGCGGAAGTTACAGGTTAGCTGCTAATCGGGATTCAGTTGTCTCGTTGCAACGCACTGAAAGGATTCTCAACAACCAATCTCTCAATGGAGAGCACCAAAACCTGGTGGATAGAGGCAAGGGTTTGCTAATCAAAGAGTACCCTGTGAGCCATGGTGGGCACAACACAAAACCTTGCCAAGCGCAGGGCCGTTGCATTTAGCTTTTGCGGTTTTAAAGTGCTGTTTTCAAGACCTTCATGCGATAGTCCTCATCGGCAGCGGCGAGGATACGACGATTTTTCACGCTGAGTTTCATGCTTTTTCCTGCTTAATGAGGTTGAGCGCGATGTGCCTAAAGACCGCCATATTTTCTGCCCAATGGGTTTTGCGGATACGGCACTCGTCCTCCCGAAAGGCCACATCCACACCCAGTGTAAGTTGTTTTCCACCGTCCAATGGGCGCGTACCGCGCCCATCACGGTTTGCGCATCAGTGCGCAAACTGGAGATGAAGTAGCGCCGCTCGACGCTGACTGGATTTGGCCGCGGTTTTCCGTGGCCCCAACACCAACCCCGGTTCGCTCGCCCAGGCGCTGACCATGTGGATGGCCGCTTTATCATCGCCCTTGTCATAGGAGCGCCGCAACGTCTTCCCATCCACCGCCACCACTTCACCAGCTGTGCAGGCGGCAATGGCCTGGACCCGGCGGATAAAACAGCGCTGGAATGCCACCGGCTTTAAGCGGGCCAACACCCGGCTGAAGGTGTCGTGGGACGGCATCCCCTGTGGCAACACAATGAACTGCCCTAACCACAACAGCTTGGCGTTGCCTAACGATTCCACCATCTCCCAATCTTCCGCCCTACACAGCACCATGCAGATGGCAATAAATACCACATCCGGTAACGGATAGCGCTTGTTGCTCGCGCGCAGATCCGGTAACTCGGCAAACGCTTCCACTAAGTCATCTCGGGCATTCCCCGGCAAAATACCGCTAAAATGCCTTATCCCTCCCTCTCATTCAGCTGATTACGCCAAATGCGATGGCCCTGCACGTACGAATTTAAACGTGATCTACCCTCTCACCCAAAGGCAGCTGAACGCGGGCCACCGTGCCATGACCGGGCTCCGAGGTAAACGATAAGGCGCCGCCATGGGCTTTTACGAGCTTGTAGGTAATGAATAAACCCAAGCCGGTTCCACCCCGATCAAGCTTGGTGGTAAAGAAAGGTTCAAAGATCCGCTGTAAATGTTCTCGCGGGATGCCGATGCCGTTGTCTTCTACCCGCAGTTCCACGCAGTTTGCGGGTTGGTCGAAGCGGGTGATTATTCGGACCGTATGGGTGCGGTCGGGTAACGCATCCAAGGCATTGAGCACCAGATTGACAACGACCTGCTCAAGTTGTTGCGAGTTGCCAACGATTAGCGGTAAATCCTTATCCAGATCAGTCTCGATCCGTTCGGTTTTCTTCTTAATCGGGTGAACCAACAGATCAAGCGCCTGCTGCACTGCGTCATTGAGACTGAAAGTGGTTCCCAGTATGTCGTCGTTGGGCCGCGCAAAGTCTTTCAGGTGCGTTACGATTTTTTGGATTCTTATGGCACCGTCTGCGATGTCCTGCAGCAACAGCGGGAGGTTTCGCGAAGCTCTTCGTAAGACAGATTACCTACCCACAGCGTCTGACCATCTTCAAGGCGCTCATCGATAAAATGGGTTAGATTGCCCCACTCGTCTAACAGTAACTGAGCATTCATTTGTATCAACTGATTAGGATTGTTGATTTCATGCGCCATGCCCGATACCAAGGTGCCCAGCGATACCAACTTGTCGGCTTGGATAAGCTGCATTTCCTGCTGTCGCATCTGGTCTTCGATGCGTTTGCGCTCGGTGATATCGCGGCACAGGACCTGAACGAGCGGTTTGCCATTAATCTCAATGGTGCGGCTGCTCATTAGTATGTCACGCGTTTCTCCCGCCTTGGTGCGGTGCTTGGTTTCGAGGTTGTCTGAGGCAGCCTCGCCCAGCGTCTTCAAGTGTTGAGCCACGTCGAGGTTGTCAGAGTTTTCAATATCGGCAATAGACAGTCTGGCAAATTCCTCCTTTGTATAACCGAGATTTTGATAGGCTTTATCGTTAAAGCCCACGATCAGTGCCGTGGTGGGATCCAGCAGTAAAACTGGATCGGGGGCTTGCTCGAACAACACCCGGTAGCGGGCTTCGGATTCCCGTAATGCCAATTCGGCCTGTTTACGCGCGGTGATGTCCCGGACGATACTGTGCAGAAAGCGCTCGCCTTGAATGGCTATCGATCGTGAGTTGACCTCTACAGGAAATTGACTGCCGTCCTTACGTTTATGCACCGCTTCAACCAACAGACCATCTTCACGCATAGCGCTCTGCACTTGTTCTTGGTTGACGACTAAGGTTTCCGGTGCTCTCAGGTCTTTGATATTCAGTTGCAGCAGCTCTTGATGGGTATAGCCGTACGCTGACACCGCGCTACTGTTGGCTTCTAACAGGTGCCCGGACTGGTCCATCAGTAGCACGATATCGCTACCGTACTTGGCCAGGTAATCATAGTGCTGCACCAGCGCTTGGCGATTCAGCTCATTATGGTAGTAGTCCGCTAAAAAGCGGGCGCGTTGCTGTTGCCACCAAAGACCCAGGCCAAGCCCG
>JAAUQA010000371.1 GCA_012032855.1 Candidatus Competibacteraceae bacterium | reverse complement strand
GCTCGCGGTGCTGGAGATGACCCGCAAAGTGGCGGCGCGCGACATTCCGGTGTTGATTACCGGCGAGTCGGGCACCGGCAAGGAATTGATCGCGCGGGCGATTCATGACCATTCCAGTCGGCAAGGGCGCAAGTTCGTCGCCATCAACTGTGGCGCTATTCCCGAAGCGTTGTTGGAAAGCGAGCTGTTCGGTCACCGTAAAGGCGCCTTCACCGGGGCTGATCGTGACCACAAAGGGTTGTTGGAAAGCGCCGATAGGGGAACGTTGTTTCTGGATGAGGTCGGTACCCTGCCATTGAGTGTGCAAAAGACCTTGCTGCGGTTTTTACAGGAACAGGAATTCTACCGAGTGGGAGACACCACGCCGACGCGGTTGGATGTGCGAGTCTTGTCTGCGACTAATCTGGATCTACAGACTGCGGTGCAGGACGGGCTGTTCCGCGAGGATTTGTATTATCGGCTCAACGTGGTTACGCTGCGCCTGCCGCCGTTACGGGAGCGCCGTTCCGACGTTCCATTACTTACTACTCATTTCATCCGGCAGCAAATGAGCGTTTCGGCACCGCAATCACGGGCTGTACGCCGGATGCTATGGAGGCGCTGGGCCGGTTCGATTGGCCGGGCAATGTGCGCCAACTCAGCAATGTGATTCAAGCAGCTATGGCCATTGAAAGCGATACGCGCATCGGCTTAGACGTGCTGACGCAACTGCTCGAACTACCGGACGGGAACTCTGTAGGTGATGGGAGGGAGGATGACTTGGAGTATACGGTCGCCTTAGCCCGTTTCGAGACTGAGTATTTGAATCGGTTATTGCAAAAAGCCGGAGGCAACGTGGAATACGTGGCGCAGCAAGCGGGCATGAATGCCGCTACGATTTACCGCAAGATGAAAAAGTACGGGATCCGCTGAGAACTCAGTTCTGCGGCAGCAGTCGTTTCACACCGTCTAGACGCTGAACAAACAGTTCCCAGTCGCAGTCGGCAAGATTAACCTGGATATAACTCAGCAACTCATCCAGCAACGGCAAGGCTAACCCTAACGATTCGTGCACGTCATCCTCATCGAACAGTAAATAACCCCGATAATCGGCGGCTTGTTGTTGACTTTCTAACTTGTCGAGATTCTTCAGCACCTGCCTATTCAATAAGCCGGTTTTGATGAAATGCGCGTTGAGCGATTTGTGGAGCGCCTCCCGGCCACTCGCCGACAAACCCTTGCCTTCCAATATCAGAATTACAGCGTGATAACAGGTGAAATACGCATTGGACAAACATTTGCGGTAAACGCCGAACAAATAATTCGCAAGCAGGCTACGTAGTTCATCGGTCATGATACGTAACCGGTCATTCAAAATGCTTTGTGTCTCTGGACTCATGGGGTTCTCACTCGTGGAACGGATGCCCGTCGGGTAATCCGCTGCCAATTAACCTTGTCAATAGTGTATTATTTTTGCACTTTTCAACACCACCGAGCGTCTTTATGGAACTGACTCCGTTAACTGCGATTTCTCCGATTGATGGCCGTTATGGCGACAAGACTCAGTTGTTGCAGCCTATTTTTAGCGAATACGGCTTGCTTCGACACCGTGTTCTGGTGGAAATCCGGTGGTTACAGCAGTTGGCGGCAGGGCCGGATATTCCTGAAGTACCCTCACTGAGCAACCATGCCGAACATATCCTGGACGGTATCATTGAGCATTTCAATGCGGCCGATGCGCACCGCATCAAAATATTGAGCGCTCAATTAACCACGATGTCAAAGCAGTCGAATATTTTCTCAAGGAAAAAATCGCCGGTAACGCCGAATTGGAAGCGGTCAGTGAATTTATCCATTTCGGCTGTACTTCGGAAGACATCAACAATCTAGCCTATGCGCTAATGCTGCAAGAGGCTCGTGCTCACGCGTTGCTCCCTTTGTTGGACGAGATCATTGCTACCCTGCGTCGGTTGGCGCATGAACATGCCGAACAGGCGATGCTGGCGCGCACTCACGGCCAACCGGCTTCGCCCACCACACTCGGCAAAGAATGGGCAAACGTTGCTCATCGCTTGTCCCGGCAACGAGCGCAAATCGTCGCAGTACCGATACTGGGCAAGATGAACGGTGCCGTCGGTAACTACAATGCGCATTGCATCGCTTATCCGGCTGTGGATTGGCCGCGCCTCGCCCGGACTTTCGTGACGGAATCGCTGGGATTGGCGTGGAATCCCTATACCACCCAGATTGAACCGCATGATTACATGGCTGAATTGTTCGCCGCCATCACCCGCTGTAATACCGTGCTCATTGATTGTTGCCGAGATCTGTGGAGCTATATCGCCATCGGTTATTTCAAGCAGAAAAGCGTGGCGGGAGAAGTCGGTTCCTCGACCATGCCGCATAAAGTCAATCCGATCGATTTCGAAAATGCCGAAGGTAATCTCGGCGTGGCTAATGCGTTGTTGGACCATTTGGCTAATAAACTGCCGATTTCCCGTTGGCAGCGGGATCTCACCGACTCCACCACGCTGCGCAATGTAGGGGTTGGGTTAGCCCATTGCATAATCGCTTATCAGTCCTGCCTAAAGGGCGTCGGCAAGCTGGAAGTCGATTCAGAACGTCTCGGCATGGATTTGGACGCTAATTGGGAGGTGTTGGCCGAGGCGATTCAAACCGTGATGCGTCGCTACGGCATCGACCAACCGTATGAAAAGCTCAAGGCGTTGACCCGAGGTCAGCGGGTGAATCAAACTGATTTGCGGGATTTTGTCGGCACCTTGGCGTTGCCGGAAGAGGCGAAACAGCAGTTGCTGGCATTAACGCCGGCCAATTATTTGGGGTGCGCGGCTGAGCTAGCCCGCAATAGCTGATCAAACGACGCTTATTTCTGCAGCATACTCAGCAAGGTGTCACGATCAGCTAAATCGCCCAGGATAAGCCGTTGCGGGGGAGGCGAGACCCTGACCAAGGTCGGTGTGGCGATAATGCCTTCTTGGAAGGCCAATTGAGGATTTTCCAGCACATTGATAATTTCCAACTCGTACTCGTAAGCCGCGCGCGCCTTTTCAGTGCAAAAACGCTTTAATTTGTCGAGTCCGATTGTGGCGTCATGAGCAGAACCGGCCAAATAAAGTCGCAGCGAAACTTTGTTCATAAGAATAGCCTTTAATAGCTCTGTAATTGGTCGAGGACTGATCGCGCGATGATGCGAATCTCCCGCGAGCCGAGCGGCTTCTGGGCGACTTGAAAAAACAAGCCGGCTTGGGTTGCTTCCAGCAGTGGTGCCATGAATTCCTGCGCAAAAGCCGTCACGATGTAAACCGGTATATCCGGATAAACGGCTTGTAAACGTTGCAAGGTTTGTACCCCACTCAAGCCCGGCATTTTTAAATCTAGAAAAACCAGATCCGGTTTGCGCGCATGGGCTTTTTGTAGCCCGTCTTCGCCGGAGGAGGCGGTCTCAATGTGATAATCCAAATCTTCCAACGCCAACAGGAAGGCATCTCGCACTGCCTCCTCGTCGTCGATAACCAATATGTGCCTGGACATGCCTACTCCTACTTGTGTACGGGGGGGCGGTCGGTTTCGAGGGTTAACGTGAATGTGGTCCCTACCCCTTCCTGACTGTCGCAAGCCAGTGAACCGCCGAAACCGAGCAAAATATTCCGAGAAACGCTAAGACCCAATCCCGTGCCCTTGCCGGGGGGCTTAGTCGTGAAAAAAGGGTCGAAAACCCGTGCCAGGATTAGGGCGGGAACGCCCACCCCTTGGTCTTTTACCCGCACGCAGACCTGCCGCCCCTGTTGACATGCCGCGATAGTAATGGTTTTTTCCCGGCTTTGCGACAGCGCGTCGCGCGCATTAGTCAATAAGTTCAGAAAAACTTGCTGCAACCCATCCAAATTGGCCCGCACCGGGGGCAATGTCGCCGGCAGTTCGGTAATCACCTTGATATTCTGGTGGCGTAGATCCGCTGCAATCAGTTCTAATGCACGCTGTACGGCTTCTCCCACATAGACCAGCCCTATTCCTTCATCGGCAGGGTGGGCAAACGTGAGCATATTATTGACGACCCGCCGCATGCGGTTCAACTCACGGATCGCCTTGCCCAACAGTGTTCTGACTTTCGGTTGCGTCTCACGGCCTTGCGCGTATTCAATATAGTTCAGTACGCCCATCAATGGATTGTTGAGTTCGTGGGCGACGCCGGCAACCAGACGACCTAAAGCAGACAGTTTCTCAGTTTGGAGGATGCGCGATTGAGTTGTCTTCAACTCTTTGATCGTTTTCTGCAACAGCACCTGGGTGCGTTTGAT
>JAAUQA010000370.1 GCA_012032855.1 Candidatus Competibacteraceae bacterium | reverse complement strand
CTTAGCACCTATTCGCGAAGGTCACTACACCGGTACTCGGTGGCAGGTGGTAGATATTGGTAATGGGGTTATTATGTTGAAGTGCCTTGGAGACATTGATGGGGAACCGGTGGCTGGACGGCCGAACACATGATGGTACGGTAGGGTTGGCACCCTATACTGACCCGCCATTTACTGGTACAAAATGGCGGGTCCACAAAGTAAATGACCCGCCAGGTGTTGTTCGATATGAGTGGTATCAAAACAATCCTGCTCCTGTACAAATGATGAATGTTAACGACGGTTTTTGCTTTCTTAGCCTGATGGGCGGAAAGTTTAAAGGAAGCGGCGAAGGTGTATGGATTTACCGGGATGGTGACTATTGGTTTTTGACCGGCAAATCCCAGCAAATAGACGTCGCAGCCAGGGCGCGATGTATCCCTTATAGTTCCTTTGGTGGAGCAAGAGTTAGCCAGTATTGGGATCCCTATATCATCGAAGGCGGAAAAGGCAGTGTTCTCCGTGAACTCCCTGGCCAAACCATTTGCTATTTAACAGGAATCTCCGGCAAATTGTATGGTATGGGTGAATGGTAAACACATCTGACAACCAGGGTACAGGATTTTTGGCCAGTGTTTCCTCACAACAAGGATATATCCGTGGTGACTTTGGGTGCATCAACCTTGTTGATAGCAACGGCAATACAATTATGAATCCCCGTAAGCCCGGTCCAACCCGTTGGTTTACACAGGCCGATAAGAGCAAAAGAGCGATTGGTTATTCTCTCCCTAGCGCAGATGATACATTTTGTGTGTTGACAATGGTAACTGGAAGATTCGAGGGGATAGGCGAATTCATCAATGTTGATGCTAATGGTTCTGCCCAAGCTATTATAATCGGTTCAAAACAGAATGACGTTTCTGCTGGAGTGGCTTGTTACTACTACAATCAGGGCTGATCTTAGCCTAGTGCATCATCCAGTCTTAATTATCGGGTCATTCCTATCATAAAACCTAAATTTTTAGCGTGGATGATGCACTAGATGTTTACCGCAGAATTTTGTCGATGCCAAAATGCCCTATATAGCGTGGTGAGCGAGCCTCCCCTGACTCGCCTACCACACAACGCATTCCCTTCTATCTAGGGCGGTGCATAGGATACTTCGAAGTTCAATCAATATTGTTGAGTGGTGGCACGAGCCGAGCGTAGCGCACCTACTCAATTGCGCTGTGTACCGGCGACAGTGCCTTCTACCTGGACTCTATGGATAAAATTATTGTGGAGGCTTTATGTACAGACAGATTCATGGCATTTCTCCGCGCAAACCGTTGGCTGGCTCAACAGAAGACAGTCTCCTGTTGAGCCAGCAACGGTGGCAGATGTCCATCCCTGGCGGCGCTATTGGGCGCGTATGATTGATATCTGTTTTTGTCAAATGAAAATGGGTTCTCCCGCACTTTTGGTGAACAACATAGACTCTTGACGGTAGGAGTAGAATGAAAGGTTGCAAAACGGAAAAATGAGCATACAAAGAAGCAATTCCAATGTTAACCAACCTACTCCTGCCGTGGCTTACGTGGCTCGATTTGGACGAAATCTATACCGATGAACAGCAGATCGCGTTTATGTTAACCTCGACGCAGTGTGCGGCTTGTCCGCAGTGTCACCAACCGTCCCATGCGACGCATAGCCAGTATCAGCGCCGGATCGCCGATTTGCCCTGTGCCGGCATGACCGTCGGTCTGCAGGTGCAGGTGCGCAAGTTCTTCTGTCGGAATCCTGCGTGCCGGCAAGTCGTCTTTAGCGAGCGATTGTCGTCTTTGGCCGCGGCCTATGCGCGGCGTACACAGCGATTAAGCCAAGAGCAACAACGACTCGGTCTCGATTTGGGCGGCGAAGTCGGCGCACGTACGGCGCAACGGCAAGGGATGCCAGTGAGCGCCGATACGATTTTGCGTCTGGTGCGCCAAGCAGCCCTGCCGGAACTTTCCACGCCACGCAAGTTAGGTGTGGACGACTGGGCGATCCGCAAGGGCACAACGTACGGGACCATCCTGGTTGACCTGGAGCGCCACAAACCCGTCGATTTGCTCCCCGACCGGACAGCAGCCACCTTGGAACGCTGGCTGAAGGAGCATCCCGGCGTCGAAATCATCACCCGTGACCGGGCCAACGACTATGCGGAGGGTGCAAGCCGCGGCGCACCAGATGCTATCCAGGTTGCTGACAGATTTCATTTGTTGCAGAATGTCCGTGAGATGTTGCAACGTCTCCTGGATCGGCATCAAGCTGCCCTGCGCGCCGCAGCCATGGCTGAGCAGGCCGACAACAGTGCTGGGGTGACATTAACTGCTGCTCCGGAGCCGCCGGCCGACAGCCACCGCTCGCCATTCGTTAACCATGCGACACATCCTCTTTCGCTTGAGAAAGCAGCGCCAGCCGCTACACTGCCAAAGGCAGAACGACAACGCCAAATTCGTCGGGCACAGCGTCTGGAACGGTATCAAAACGTACGCGAATTGCATAAGGCTGGGGTGAGCCAACGCGCCATTGCCCGTCAACTGGACATGAGCTTTCGCACCGTGCGCGCCTTTGTCAAGGCGGATCAATTCCCCGAACGCGCCACCCCGCGCCCGCGGGCGAGCAAACTAGACCCGTTCCTGCCTTATCTACGCCAACAGTTGGCTGCCGGTGGGGATAATGGTATGCAACTCTGGCGCAACCTGCGTGATCAATACGGCTATACCGGCTCGCGAGCGCTGGTCTCGCGCTGGGTCGCCCAGCACCGCCATTTGAACCCCAAGACGCCCTTCGCAACGCCAAAACCCAAACGACGCGGCAAACCGCCGCTCACACCAGGTGAAAAACCCATCCGCGCCAAACCAATCTTGTCGGCTCGTCAAGCCGCTTGGCTGCTCGTTCGCCCGCCCGAGGACCTCGAAGCAGTGGACCGCCAACGGCTCCAGCGTCTCTGTCTGCACGCTTCCGAAGTGCAGACAGCTTATGAGTTGGCACAAGAATTCATCCAAATGGTTCGAACACGCACCGCCGCATCCTTCGATGACTGGCTCCTACGCCTCGAAGCAGCGAAGATTCCCGAACTCCAAAGCTTTGCCGCTGGCCTCCGTCGCGATCAGGCGGCTGTGTGCGCTGCCCTTTCTTTGCCCGAAAGCAACGGGCAGGTCGAAGGCCAGATAAATAGACTTAAGTTCATCAAACGAAGCATGTATGGGCGAGCCAAATTCGACTTGCTACGCCAGCGTGTCCTTGCCGCCTAATCCGATTCACCAAAAGTGCGGGAGAACCCTTTTTAGATTATCAAAAACAGTAAATTTTGCCCGTGTCATTACAGCATGTGATGAGGGAGCTAACAATTGCCATTATTCAAGGTGGATCAGGGCGTTATGCGCGCTGTAGAGCAAACGAATTTTGATACCGAGAAAGCGCTCCAACAAATTGTTGAAAATAACCTAACGACGATTTTCAACTGCCAATTTGTAGCGTCCGAGTATTCGACCGGGGCCAGACATGCAGGACGGATTGACACTTTGGCCTTGTCAGAAGATAACAATCCTGTCATCATAGAATACAAGAAAATCGAGTCCTCTGAACTCATCAACCAAAGCTTATTCTATTTATCGTGGATCCATGATCATCGTGGAGATTTTGAAGTCGCGGTCATGAAGAAATTGGCTCCTGGTACAGAAGTAGATTGGTCAGATGTTCGGGTGATTTGTATTGCCCCAGGCTATAAGAAATACGATTTGCACGCAGTACAAGTTATGGGCGCAAATATTGAACTGTGGCGTTACCGGTTTTTTCACGAATTCAACGGTCTATTTTGAAGAAATATATAAACAGACATACCCGGATACAGAGTTGCTTACTCAACCAAGTATAGAAGATACTGGGAAGAACCCGGTCATGGTTGCCGCAGGAAAAAAGGCTGCATTAACCAGAGCCACTGGCAGTTATACCTTCGAGGAGCATTTAGAGGGAAAACCGCTCGTAATTCAACAGCTTGCTATTTTGGTACAAGAGTACGTTTAGGTTTGGGATTCAGTCATTGAACAGAATCCAAAGAAATTCTATGTAGGATACAAAGCATCACAAATATAGTGTGTATGGAAGTTCGCAAGCAGCATATCATTTTGTACTTGAAGTTAAAGCCCAATGATTTTGTGGACCGACCAGCGAATTATCGTGACGTTACTGAGATCGGACCATTATGGGACTGGCGATGTCGAATTCATTATCAAAAGCGTGCATGATTTTGAGATCACAAAATCGTTTATTGATATGGCGTATATGAAGGTAGGTGGGTAG
>JAAUQA010000369.1 GCA_012032855.1 Candidatus Competibacteraceae bacterium | reverse complement strand
TTTCTCATCCAGATTCATTTGCGCCAGCTTTTGTTCTTTTTTGCGCTTTTGCAAGATCTTGTTGGAGCTTTCTCTCGTCACCTTGTAACGAGTGATAGGTAAGATTCGAGTCGACAACCTTCTGCTCCAGTTTGTCAGGCATCACGCCCAGCTGTTGGGCCTTGCTGGCCACCCCATTTTTGAAACGAGTAAACTGATCTGACCTAATCATGTTGTAAATTTCATGATCTGCCTGTTTCAGAGCGGGCAGTGCGAGTTGAGAATCTTGAGCGCTAAACTTTTCGTTCTCGATCCGCGCCAGATTATCCTTTGCGGTTTGATCGTTAGGGTTCATTCTAACCGCTGCCTTCGCTTGATTAAGGCGCTGCTCATAATTGCCTAATACAGTGTTTAGCCTGTTATAAATCGGCCCCCGACCGTGGTAAGAGAGGTTAAGTTCGTATTCCCCCCCGTTTCTGACAAAATCGTTTTTGACTGTCAGCAGTTCTTGTTTGGAAAGCTGGTAATGCTCGTCATAATTAGGGGATTGCGGGTCGAGCTTGTCCAGTGTGGCCCCTGACCAAGCGAGAAACGGGGCATTTTCAGGGCTCACTTCTACGTTCTCGCAGTGATTAGCAAAGGCGGCTCTTAGACTCGGAGTGCCCGAATAAGTCGCCAGCCGCACAGCCGAACTGCGATAATCGCCAGCTGGAGGGCTACCTGGGGCAGACTGCAACTCAGCATTTAGTTGCTGGTACATCAGTTTTTTAGTCTGAAACGCCGTTTTGTAGTCCAAATCCTTGACTGAGTTGTAATTGAGGTTGGCCCCAAACTCGCGCTGCACGGTGTTGCCGAGTTCTTGATTGACCGCCCGGTTGTAGGCAACATTCTGCCCCAGCACGACCGGTTGACCCAACCAAGCACCGGGCATCAGGTTGCTCCAGCCCTGGCCTAACCGCTTCATGGTTTTGGCGAATCCGGAATCACCCTGGTTGATTCGGGTCGAGTTTAAATAAGTCTGGCCCCAATCCTTGAAAAACCCGCTTTTCTGCGAGCCCATGAGTGACGAATTAGCGCATAGTTTGCCGACCATGCCCACCGCACCCAAGGTTACAAAATTCGCCACGCCGAACCCGATGACCCTGGCCCAGCCACCCACCTTACCACCGGAGCGGTTAGCGATATCGGGCACATCGGCATGAAATGCTTTGACTTCAAGACCACCATGTTCTTCGCTAGGCTTTAGTTGAGTTCGATCCCGTGTGGTTTCGGCCTGTTTGACGAAATCAAACGCAGCAGGACGTGAAACGTTTCCAGTAATGGGGTTCATAGCCATGCTCAAGTTCCTCCGGGTCAGGGCTTAACAGGTGTGTTTAAGCGAGGCGGCTGGGATCGAACATCCCCGGTGGCGCGTCGCCTTTAGGTGGTTCAATGTTCGCCTCTTGTCCAACGAGTTCCCGGATGCGATCCGACCAGGCCCAAGCCAATCCGGTAAAGTGATCGAGTACCGCCATCAGCTTCGGCAAGTCCAGGTCACTGACGGTGATGTTGGCCATGAGCATGACCCGTTCGGCGGTATGATCGACGCACATCGTGGCCCCGGCGGTGCTTTCCCAGAAAAAATTAGCTTGCAGCAATTCTTGGTAAAGTTGCAGGCGTTTGTCATCCGGTATCTCGCCTACCGTGGTGTACATGACCAGCACGTCTTCGTCTTCGTGATAATCCAGATTCAATACCACGCCGTCATTGGTAAACAGGCAGACGAAGTCGTTTTCATCCATCGCCATATCCGCAAGACCAATTTCCCGACCAAAATCTTTGACTAATTGGTGTATGTTTTCTTTTGACATGGCTGAACTCTATTGATAGCTGAAAGTGTTAGGGGGAAGGTGCCGATCTAATGACCGCCCTTGGTGGTTTCCGGCAAGGCTCCTTCTTGCTCCTCCTTTGGGAGCGCCGGGGTCGGGTCAGGGTCGTTCGGCGGCTCATTGGAGTAAGGGACAAACTGACCGTCATTGGTCCTGACATTGTCATCAACGAGACCCTGTGTGGTGTTCGGATGCACCCCATCCCTGGCATTTTGCGGCAACGCACCATCAATACCCCATTATTAATATTGTCTAGCTCATCGTCATCATTAACGCCTTTCTGGTTGTCCTTGAGCCCCTGCATACCCGTGATTTCGTCCTCCTCCCCATCGATATCAATGGTTTCCATATGTTCCCTTATGTCTTTCATTACGATGGGTTCATCGTCATCATCATCCTCCTCCACGTCATCCAAATCCAAAGTGTCCATCTGATTTTGTTGGGGATTGATGACTGGTTTGTTCTCATGGAATTCTCTATTAAAACCGGTGATTCCACCTTCCTCTTGTGCGTCCATAAATTTCTGTTTATAGGAATCATCGTACATCTCATCATCCGTATCCGTATCATCACCGATTCGATTTCAGCGTCTCCGTAGCGGCTGGTTTGCCTGAAATCGTGTATGAGATCCGGGATTCTCGGAATTTGATTGACATCCATCATGGGATCAATGTTTCCGTGCCCTCCGACACTAACCGAACTGTGCTGCGCGCCGGCTATGTTGGGCGGTTGTAGCGGCTGTACTTTGCTCTGAGATTGCTGCGGTGGGCGGATTGCGCCCAGCTTGACCTGATTCTGATAAAGCTGATTCCACATTTGTTTCTGACTTTGCATAAACGCCTTGTTTCTTTCCTGAACCGGTTTTCCTTTTCCGCTATCTCGTTGTTGGCATTGATATAGTCCCTGGCACGTGCGCTAACCATGTTATCGACGCGGCTTGCCGCTGCTCCAAACGGAGTGTCGCCGATGAGAAAGGCGGCGTTTTGCGGGGATGAGTGAATCTGTTGATTGAGGGATTTGAGATCACTCACAGACTGGTGGTCTGCGTTGATTTCGTCGGCATAGGTGGTGACGATGTGCTGGAATGTCGCGACCCTGTTGGGATCGTTCTTGTCCATCTGATCGAAGGCATGCACTTCACGCAGAAAATCCAAATTAGCTTGCTTGATTTGGCCTTTGCCGGTCGCATAACGCCGAAAGTCTTGTTCCAGGTTCGGGTCGGCATGTTCTTGTGGAGCGACGCCCATCATCACTTGCCGTAACAAAGTGTCTTTTTGCGGCTTAAACACGATGTCGCCGTGTTGCTGATTCGCCAAGGCCTCCTGGTATTGGTGCTCCTGCGCTTCGTTTAGCTGTTGGCGTTGTTGTTGCACATAAGGCGCAACGCGCGGATTGACCCCTTTCTCAAACGCGGCTTGCGTGGCAATAGCGTCCATTAATTGCCGGGATACGGTATTGCCAGCCAACGAATTCACATTGATATTGAACTTGGTGAACATCTTCTCCTGAAAGTCTTGGCCATGCTCGTTTCTGAGCGCATCCTGCAAGACGATTTTCGCGTTCTTCTGAGCTATCCGGGTGTCCTTATAAAAACCCATGTTCATGAGTAATTTTTCAAGCTTGGTGCCGCTCAGCAGACCCCGTTTTCCCTTGTGGATTTCGATCTGGCCGTCGCCCAGGTTTTTCGCATCCATATGATCGAAAGGATCCTGGCTGGACCGCAGTTGGGTCAATGTCACTGTGTCACGATTGATGGTAGTCATGGCGATAGCCTCTTCAGTGAAATCTAGGATGGCCCGGTTATACGCGAATACCGTTCCAATGCGGCGGTTGCGGCGCATCCTGGGGGGGTGCTGTAGCGGCGGTTTCGGATGCCGACGATTCCTGAATTAGTTGAAACCACTGCACTCCCTGGTGGACGAAATTACCGATGATGGTTTGCAGCTGAGCAGCATCCAGATCGAACAGCGGGCATTCGAACAAGAAGGTGACATTCGCCTCGTCGTCCAGCGCCATCCTTGCGCCGCCGCTTTCACGCCACATGAAGTTGTACCGCAGCAGTAGATCATAGACCGAGTGTTGCCGATCAAACGGCACCGATCCCAGTTCGAGTTGCAGCACCAACCGGTGTTGGTCGGCGTCGTGAATGACCGCCACGATGGTGGTTTCATCGAAACCGAACAGCCAGGTGGCTTGGTCCTCGCGATAGACAACCCGCTCGGGATCGAGCAACGGGGCAACGTCTTCAATCAGCGTTTTGACTTGGTCTTGATTCATCATGGTGCTTGCTCTTGATTATTTGTCTTGGTCCAGTTCCGGCGGCATTTCGATGTACTTCAGCGTTGCTTCCAAGGCGAGCGGATGTTGCAGTACGGAAGTGAGCGGTTTAGGGCAGTCGATAAACGCTGTCGTGATGGCTGCCTTGAGATCCTTTAACTCCTGGGGATTTAACCCGTTTCTGCCGTCGAGGCG
>JAAUQA010000368.1 GCA_012032855.1 Candidatus Competibacteraceae bacterium | reverse complement strand
CTCCATTTTCCAGAATCAGAGTCCACTCGAACTCGTGTTCGGCCTGATCTGCAGCAACATGCAATGACCCATCTGCGGCGCACCGTTCCATCGTCTCTCGGACCACCAAGACTGGTGCCAGCAAGCGTCGCCAGGGACGCGCCTCAGCCTCCTCTACCACCGCTTGCAGATTGGTCTGCTCGGTCACAGTCACACCCATAGCCTGTAGCAAAGCCATCCGGGTTTCCACCGGAACCGGGTGCAATTTGTCCCAAACATCGGTGTACTCAGCGGCAATGCCGTAGATTGCGCAAAGCCGATCCAGCATCTGCATGTCGATCATACCAACTCCTTACGGGTCAAGCGGTTAAGGGAAGCGGCGTCATGTGTTCGACGGATCCGGTGTTGCGACGGAGGTGAGCGCCTTGAGCGTGCGCGAGGCGAACTCGCGACGGTAGAGTACCAAGACAACCCAACCGGAAACAGCCATGAAGAGCCAGGGATTGATAAACCAGCTTAGCACCGCCAAACCGAAATAATAAGCTCTCAAACCCCGATTGAAGTTCTCCCCCGCTAGGGCCAGCAGGCGAGCAGCTCGACATGCATATTCTTCCATTTCGTCGGTATCATGTACTGCGGTTGGTGCCGCCCCGATCATAATATTGCAATAATTGAATTGGCGGGTGGACCAAGTGAACTTGAAAAAGGCGTAGACGAAAATAAGGATCAGCAACAATACCTTGGCTTTCCAAAACAGCGGAGATACCACAGCGACGAAAGGAATCTCCCGAACCATTGATATCGCTTGATCGGCAGCACCCAAAGCCGCTACAAAACCACCGATAATGAGGGTGGTAGTCGACGCGAAAAAAGAAACGCTGCGCATCAGATTGCCTAACAGGGTGGAATCTACGATGCGGTTTTCGCGCTCTAACATCCGCCGCATCCAGATTTCACGGTGGGCAGCGGTCGCTTGGCTCAGGCCGCGGGATTGGCGCGGACCGCGATGGTCGGCGCCCCAGGTATAACCGGCCCAGCACAAGATGAACCAGCTTAATGCGATTGTGTCGATGGGATTGATTTGCAACATTAGGCTTTTTAGGTTGCGAGTTATCCGAATTTTATTGCACGCTTAATCATACCTAACCGTGAGATAGAAACACCTATGATCCTTGAACGCGTTGACAACGTCGTCATCGGCGCTGGAGTAATCGGCTTGGCAGTGGCTCGCAGTTTGGCATTAACGGGCCGCGAAGTGATTGTAGTGGAAGCCGAACGCACAATCGGTACGGCAACCTCATCGCGCAATAGCGAGGTGATTCATGCCGGTATTTATTATCCACAAAACAGTCTTAAAGCGCGGCTTTGTGTCACGGGCAATCAAGCGTTATATCGTTACTGTCAGGAACACGGCGTACCGCACAAAGCCTGCGGTAAGCTCATCGTCGCCACCGATCCGAATCAAAATGAGGCTTTGGAAAACTGGCGGCACAGGCTGCTAAAAATGGGGTTCACAATTTACGCCGCATGACTCCGGATCAAGTTAGTGAGCTGGAACCGGATATTCGTTGCGTAGCGGCTTTATTCTCTCCGTCCAGCGGAATCCTTGATAGCCATGCCTTTATGCTGGCTCTGCAAGGCGAGGCCGAACATGCCGGAGCTACTTTTGCCTTTCTAAGCCCGGTCAACGGCGGTGAAATCGGGAGCTGCGGGATCATTCTAAATATCGGCGGCGATTCAACCATAGACTTGCAAGCGACTACCGTTGTCAATTGTGCAGGGCTTCATGCCAACGAGGTGGTCAAGCGCTTACGCGGGTTTCCGGCTGATAAAATACCTGCCACTTTTTATGCCAAAGGAAATTATTACACGCTCGCAGAACGTTCCCCCTTCAATCACCTGATTTATCCTTTACCTGAACAGGCCGGTCTCGGGGTTCACGTGACGCTTGATCTCGGTGGCCAAGCGCGCTTTGGGCCGGATGTAGAATGGGTCGATCATATTGATTATCACGTGGACCCTAGACGCGCCGATGTTTTCTATGAAGCCATCCGGCGTTATTGGCCAGCTTTGCAGGACGATGCACTGCAACCCGGCTATGCCGGAATCCGGCCTAAGCTACAAGGTCCGGGACAGCCGGCTGTCGATTTCTTGTTTCAGGGACCGGAACAACATGGCGTAGCAGGATTGATTAATTTGTTCGGGATCGAATCGCCCGGATTGACGGCGTCTTTGGCGATTGCTGCCGAGGTCGTTCGCATAGCGCAAAAAAATAAAATTAAAATCAGACCCTTATCAAAAAAATTTAAAAACTGTGGATAACTGAAGACGACCCCACTATATTGAGATGTTCCATCAGAGGTAATGGAGAACGCCGGCTGTGGAACAACAAACACTCTGGAAAACCTGCTTAAATCTGTTAAAGCAAGATCTGACTGAGCAAAACCTCAACACCTGGATTAGACCACTGCATGCCCAGGAAGAGGGGAGTGCTTTGCACTTGCTTGCTCCTAACCAATTCGTTGTGGATTGGGTCAAAGAACATTACCTAGACAATATCCGTTCCACGCTGATTCACTTGTTTCCGGATCGTACTATCGAGGTGCAAGTTGAAGTTGGCAGTAACCAGCATCAGCCGCTGGTCAAGAAAGATCCGGAGTTCAAATTAGTGTCTGTGAACAAGACCATGACGGTCGACAAGGAAACGCAAAGCAGCAATTTGAATCCGAATTTCACTTTCGACGATTTCGTTGAAGGAAAATCCAATCAGTTGGCACGCGCCGCTTGCATTCAGGTCGCAAATAACCCCGGCAAAGCTTACAACCCGCTGTTCATTTACGGTGGCACCGGTCTCGGCAAGACTCATCTAATGCACGCTATCGGCAATTTGCTGTGCGCGCAAACAGCCCGAGTCATTTATCAACACTCCGAGCAATTCGTCGCTGACATGGTCAAAGCCTTGCAGCACAACGCGATTAATGATTTCAAGCGGTATTACCGTTCCTTAGACGCATTACTCATTGATGATATTCAATTCTTCGGTGGTAAAGAACGGTCTCAAGAAGAATTTTTCTATACGTTCAATACGTTATTAGAAGGCTATCAACAGGTCGTGGTCACCTGTGATCGCTTTCCCAAAGAGGTTCCCGGTCTTGAAGATCGCCTGAAATCGCGTTTCGGCTGGGGACTTACCGTGGCCATTGAACCGCCCGAACTGGAAACTCGGGTAGCCATACTCATGAACAAAGCTCAGCAGGCGGATATCCAGTTACCCGATGAAGTAGGTTTTTTCATCGCTAAGCGCATACGCTCCAACGTTCGCGAATTGGAAGGGGCTCTGCGCCGCGTTCATGCCAACGCTCAGTTCACCGGCAAACCGATTACCCTGGCGTTTACCAAAGAGGCCCTGAGCGATTTACTGACTATCCAAGACAAACTGGTCAATATTGAAAATATCCAGAAAACGGTATCTGATTACTATAAGATTCGAGTCTCCGAACTGACTTCCAACAGCCGCCTACGCGCGCTTTCCCGTCCCCGCCAGATGGCTATGGCCTTATCAAAGGAGTTGACCAACTACAGTCTGCCGGAAATCGGTGAGGCGTTTGGTGGGCGAGATCACACAACCGTTTTACATGCTTGCAGGAAGATCAAAGAACTTCGTGGAAAAGATGAGCGGCTCAACGAAGATTACATTAATTTGCTGACAACACTATCAAACTAGAAAAAACCTTCGAGATCTCTACTTTTTTATTATAAAAAGCTATAATTAAGCAATTTTTAACTCTTTAAATAAAATTTATAAAAAAATAAATCTATATTTATCAAATAATTGATGTTAAAAATTTATATTTTTTGATATTTTAATGAAAAATGAAAAAAATTTCCTATGAATTCTCAAAAACGCCCTGTGGATAAGTCTGTGGATAAGTGCCCGTTTTCCTGTGGATAAGTCTGTGGATAACTTGTGGATAACTTTTTGATCCAGAGTTATCCACAAGTTATCCACAAGTTATCCACAGACTTATCCACAGGTTTTTTTCACTCTAAGACTATGAAAAAAATTATAAAATAAAAGTTATCCACAGAAAATGGGCTCCCTAATAATAATAATAAAGATATATAAATAAATATTACTACCGGATAGCAAAACACGGTCATGAAGCTAGCAGCAAAACGTGAAAAATTATTAAGGCCCCTACAATATGTCGTCGGTGTTGTTGAACGTCGGCAAACCTTACCGATACTTTCCAACGTGCTGATCGTTGCAAAAGACAACACGTTGAACTTCACTGCAACGGATCTTGAGGTTGAACTAGCAGCCACGACGGAATTGCCAT
>JAAUQA010000367.1 GCA_012032855.1 Candidatus Competibacteraceae bacterium | reverse complement strand
TGGCGGAAGCCAAAGACGCCGGGCTATTGAACTTGGCGGGCCATCGATCAGTCGGTGGTATGCGCGCCAGCATCTACAATGCGATGCCGGAAGCCGGTGTGCAGGCATTGGTGGATTTCATGAGCGACTTTGCCGGTCGCCACGGTTAATGGAAAGCGAAACTATTTTTGATGACCATGTATAAAATTCTGACTTTGAACAACATCCGCGCGGCCGGGCTGGAACGGCTGCCGCGCGAACGTTATGAAGTAGCCTCGGAGATCCAGCATCCCGATGCCGTATTATTGCGGTCCTTCAATATGCACGATTGGCCGGTGCCGACGGCGCTAAAAGCGGTGGGCCGCGCCGGAGCGGGAGTGAATAATATTCCGGTGAGCGCAATGAGCGCCCGCGGCATTCCGGTATTCAACACGCCGGGGGCTAATGCCAACGCGGTCAAGGAACTGGTGTTGGTGGGTATGCTGATGGCGGCGCGCAACATCGGCCCGGCCTGGGATTTCGCCCGCGAGTTGCACGGCACCGACAAAGCTATCACGGAACAGGTCGAGGCCGGCAAAAAGGCTTCGTCGGTGTCGAATTGCCGGGACGCACTTTGGGCGTCATCGGTCTGGGTGCTATCGGCGTGCGCGTGGCCAATGCAGCGCTGGCTCTCGGGATGCGGGTGATCGGTTACGATCCGCATATCACCGTTAACAACGCCTGGCAGTTATCCGCCGAAGTCCAACAGGTCATGAGCGTGGGTGATGTATTGGCCCAAGCTGAGTTCGTATCACTGCATGTACCGTTAGTAGACGAGACTCGTCAGATGCTCGACACCAAACGCTTGGCGACTTGTCGTCCGGGGCTAACGATACTCAATTTTTCCCGCGCCGGCATCGTCGACGAAGTCGCAGTTTCGGGGGCTATTAAAGCAGAGCGGGTCAAGGCGTATGTGTGCGATTTCCCCAGCAATCTGCTGAAGAACCATGACCGGGTCATCGCGCTTCCCCATCTCGGTGCATCTACCGAGGAAGCCGAGGAGAATTGCGCCGTCATGGTGAGCGATCAGGTGCGAGAGTATCTGGAAAACGGCACCATACGCAACTCGGTGAATTTCCCGGAAATGGTGATGCCCCGCAACAGCGGTCATCGCTTATCAGTGGTCAACGCCAATGTGCCGCATATGATCGAACGCATCTCCACCGCCATCGCCAATGCGGATATCAATATCCTGGATATGCTCAACCGCTCGCGCGGTGAAATCGCCTGTACGTTGGTGGATGCGGAATGCCCCATTCCAGAAGGGGTAGTGGAAGCCATTCAACAAATCGAGGGCGTGTTAGGCGTGCGGGCGTTGTGAAAGGTTCGGGTTCTGCCGTACCCGGCTGCGGGTTGAGCCATTTAGGGCAGGCTGCAAGCCGGGTATTTACGCCACGCGGGACTTGTTACGACCAACTGCATGAGTTCGGATCGGTTTGACGTGGCTGTTTTCCTGAATACCGATCTGATAATTTCCTTTTCGCATGACAGAACCGACAAATTGATGACCGTTGGACCTAACCTTGTTGACTGCCTGCATGCGATTCTTAACACCCAGTATGTCAAGAATGGCAGTGACATGACCCTTGACGGTTGCCTCGGAGACAAACAATTGGCGGGCGATCAGTTTATTGGGCAAACCTTCGGACATTAACGCCAGCACCTCCAACTGCCGCCGGGTCAGAATGGAATGCCGAGGTGCGGTAAAGCCATTCTGCGCTGGGGCGTGCGATAGTGACCGGGGGGCGTAAATGCCGCCATTCAGCACGATGCGCAGCGCATTCAACAGCGTTTGACTAGTCACTGATTTGGGGACGTAGCCAGCAGCACCTGATTCAATAGCCTGTTTCGCCAAGCTCCGATCCTCGCAAGCAGTCAATACTACCAATGGGATAGTGGGGTTGGTTTCCCACAGCAATCTCAATCCAGCACACCCGCTCAGATCGCTCAGCTGAATATCTAAAAGCACCAAATCGATATCGTCATGAAAGGTCAAACTGTTCCGTGCTGAGGCTAAAGTATCGGCTTCGAGGAATTCCAAATCATCGTCCAAGGTAGTCAGGATATGGCGCAGGCCATCCCGGAAGAGGGTATGTTCGTCGGCATGCAGGATTTTCATCGCTAGTCGCTCTGTTACCTGTGTCATTGAATATTGCGGTTTTTGGCTTGACGAGTATTCTTCGTGGGACCTATGCATTCCAGGACCTTCAATTCAGCCCCTCGGTCTCCCGCCTTTTGCCTTCACAGCAATATACGAGTTGGTTGTTAAAAAGATTCCGCCTAAATTTGTATAGATGCTATAAATAAATGTATAGATGAGCGATTGGGACGATTACCGACATTTTCTGGCTGTGGCTGAAACGGGCAGTTTATCTGCAGCAGCGCGGCTGCTTGGGGTCACGCAACCGACGGTCGGTCGGCGCATTCAAGATCTGGAAACACGCTTGGGAGCACGGTTGTTCGAGCGGCTGAGCCACGGTTATGTGCTTAGCCCTGCAGGAGAGAACATTCGCGAGCTGGCTAAGGACATGCAAAAACAGGCGCTGACCATTGAGCGCAGAGTCAGTGGAGAAAATACCCGCATTTCCGGGCGTGTCTGCGTCTCGACGACGGAGGGTTTGGCAGTCTATTGGTTGGCCTCCAAACTGCCTCTCTTGAAAAACCAGTATCCTGAACTCGATGTTGAACTAGTTATTGGCTTGCCTTTGTTGGATGTGTTGCGACGTGAAGCAGATGTGGTGCTGCGGGTCGGTACGCCAGGCTCAGAGGAGTTGATCGGTCGGCGGGTGAGCAAGGTCGTATGTGGCTTGTATGGTTCGCAGGCATATTTGTCTGCGCATGGCGAACCCCGGCGACTTACTGATTTGGCACAGCACACCATCATCGATTCGGTACGAGACATCGCCAATTTGCAGCAAGTCAACCATTTACGGGAGGTGAGCAAAGGAGCCAAGGTGAGCTTGCGTTGCAACCATCTGATAACGCAATTAGCGGCTGCGCGCGCGGGACTGGGTCTGTTAGCCTTGCCGAGCTACATGGCTTGGAATTTACCGGAGTTGCGCCGGGTACTGCACAACGATTTCGCGGTGGTATTGGATTTATGGTTGCTTACCCATCGCGAACTGCGGCGCACAGCGCGGGTAAAGGCCGTAATCAATTTTATCGCCCAGCATGTTACCCAAGATTCCGCTACGTTCGCTGGATAGTCAGCATAGGCATGGAGGATGCCCTCCAGGAAACCCTGGAATAGTATTGATCTGAAAATCATATGCGCGAGAAAACCCAGTTTTCTCGGCGCATAGTAGGCGATGTCTACGCTGGTCGTTACTGCAACAGCAGCTGGCCGCGAATTTCGCCGTTGGGGAACGCTTCGCTGTGGATATTGATATACACATTCCCCGCTTCGATTTCGGCGATCAGTGCATCGAGTGGTTTACCCGTCAGCGGCCCGACTAAATCCATACTGGTCAATTCGCCGTCGAAGCCGCGCCGGGCGCGACGTCCTTCGCGGCTTCCGGGATCCAAATCCGGCGGCAGCAAAAACGCCACCACAGGGCCATTTTCGCCTTCCGCGCCCAGGTGCAAATGAGCGGCAACGATACTCTGTAGGCGGCGGAACCTGTGCTCATAGCGCAGCACGGTACGTCCTCGCGTAACTCGTATTGCGCCTCGCCTTCGGCGCGGCTGTCTGCGGGCGGTACTTCCTGATCGGCGCTGAGTACGGCCGAAAAGTCTAAATCGTCGGTTATAGCATCTGCAGCGGTGAAGCTGATTTTCACCACCGGGTAGCCTTCTTGACTAAAATCGCCCATTGCAAACTGCGGGTCATCAAGCACCCCGCCGTTGCCAGGGCGTTGGAAGAAAGTGCGCGGGTCATTCGGATCAAAGTCCAGTATCACGCCGTTTTCGTCGACCCCGGTATTACCCTGCTGCTGGCCGAAAAACGCAGTGTTCTCGGGTAACTCATCGTTAACCTCGGTGCCGGCGTCAAGCAGATCAAGGTTGGTGACGAAAAAGTTTTCGGCGATGAATTTACCATCCTCATCAAATATCGGATGTGCCTGCGGGTTGCCATTGGCGTACCAGAAATCGTTACTCGGCAGCACCATCGAAGCGTAGCTAAAGTAGTGTTGGTTAGGATTACTGGAGTCCAGCAAGAAACTCATTTTGGCGATATCGCCCGGCGCGATAGGTCCATTGGGGCCAGGAATGGTAGCGTCAACCCCATCCGGCACCAGCAGTGCGAAGTCATCAGCAAGCGGGCCATTGTTGCCGTCCTCGGCTAGCCGTTCAACGGCAACACTGCCCGGTATCG
>JAAUQA010000033.1 GCA_012032855.1 Candidatus Competibacteraceae bacterium | reverse complement strand
CCTGTTCCGGTTGTTGCGGGGGTAAGTAATCCGCCGCACCGAATACCAGGGCGTGAGCTGAACTGATCCGACAACGCTCGGAATGCATTAAATCGCTGCACAATTTCAGCGCACGGGTACTGATCAATTCGGCTTCCGGGGTATTCCACGTTTGCAATCCGTCAATTCGGTGGGGGCCACCGGCCAGTTTCTGATTTGAATCGGCCGCCCGCGACAACACCTGATTGCTGAGAGACGGATGGTACAGGTTCGTATCATGAAAGCGCACCAGACCCAGCGTAGGCTGCCGATGGAACAGTTCAATGACCGTGCGTTCGGGCCAAGTAATCACTTCCCCGCTGTTGAGTTTGAAGGTGTACCGGTGGGCGTTAATCAGCATGATAGGAACTCCGTTGTTCAAAAAATCAAGACTTGCCCCTGTTTGACCGTATTCAGGCGACCTGTTCGCAATCCACCAGCGGCCGCCTTTGCAAGGCGGCCATTAGTGCGCTATGCGACAGGGCCTATAACGCCCGTTCCATCTCGGCAAACTCGTCTTGAATTTCAGGCTGTGGTTCCTTGTCCAGCAAGCTGACAACAATGACCGCTATCGTACAAATGATAAAGCCGGGCAGAATTTCATACATGTCGAACAAGCCGCCCTCCAACTGCTTCCAGATCACTACCGTAACGGCCCCGAGAATCATGCCCACTAATGCGCCATTGCGGGTCATGCGTTGCCAGAACAGCGACAGGATAATCACCGGTCCAAAGGCAGCGCCAAAGCCACCCCAGGCATAAGCCACCAGACCCAGCACTGTGCTGTCCGGGTCGTAAGCCATAAGAATGGCAATCAGCGCGATGCCAGCCACGGTCGAGCGACCTACCCACACCAGTTCGGTCTCAGAAGCATTCTTACGCAGCAGGGCTTTGTAAAAATCTTCGGTCAAGGCGCTGGACGATACCAGCAATTGCGAGTCGATGGTACTCATGATGGCCGAAAGAATCGCTGCCAGCAGCACCCCCGCCACCCAAGGATTGAATAGCACTTGCGACAGGGTAATGAACACCGTCTCGGGATTCTGCAGCGGGTTGTCGGCAAAATACACGATCCCGGCAAAGCCGGTGAAGATGGCGCCATACAGGGCTAGCACCATCCAGGTCATGCCAACCGCGCGTAGACCTTGGCGATCTTCTTTAAGAGGATTTGACCGCCATGAACCGCACCACGAATATGCAGGTTGGCCGAAATAGCCCAAGCCCCAAAGCCATCAATGAAATGATCCCAAACAAGGTCAATGTCGTGGAAAATATCCAGTTTGGCCGGGTCGATATTGCCGACTTGATTGACCGCCTGGCTCCAGCCACCTTCCGCATTAATCACGACGATAGGCACCAGAATCAGGGCGAGAAACATCAGCAAACCCTGGAAAAATCGGTCCAGCATACCGCCATGAAGCCGCCCATGAAGGTATACGAGACGATCACAATGGAGCCGATCCACAGCGCCGTGGTGTAATCCAGCCCGAAGCTTTTCTGGAACAGCGTGGCACCGGCCACCATGCCGGATGAGGTGTAAAAGGCGAAAAACAGCAAAATCACCACAGCCGATACCACTCGCAACACTTTGCTGTGATCCCGAAACCGATTCTCCAGATAATCCGGCACGGTAATCGAATCCGCGGCGATCTCGGTATAAACCCGCAAGCGTTTGGCCACGAATTGCCAATTCAGATAGGCCCCGATACATAGGCCGACGGCAATCCAGACTTGATTCATGCCCGCTGCGTACATGGCGCCCGGTAGTCCCAACAACAACCAGCCGCTCATATCGGACGCGCCGGCGCTCAATGCGCGACCCCGCCGCCCAGTTGCCGACCGCCCAGCACATAGTCGGATAAATTATTGGTTAGCCGGTAGAAGATAAGCCCGATCACCAACATGCCGATGAGGTAGGCGATGAAGGTCACCAGGGTCGGTATGCTCATGCTTATCATTAGTTATCTCCCTTAAACAGGCTGAACAGAAACCCCAGTAAAGACAGGATAGCGACTGTACACATGGGTACGATCAGCCAGAACCAAGTAGCTGTGGACAAGGTATGTTCCATTGCACTTCTCCCGCAGTGGTTGCCTTCCGTTGCCGAATTATTCGCCTTCTTCCTGCAATGACATCAGCGAGGCGTTGCCGCCGGCGGCGGTGGTATTAATGCACAGAGTGCGTTCGGTAGCGAAGCGATACAGATAATGCGGACCACCCGCCTTGAAGCCGGTGCCGGATAACCCTTCACCACCAAAGGGTTGTACGCCGACTACGGCGCCGATCATGTTGCGGTTGACGTAGGCGTTGCCGGCCCGAATCCGCTCGGTGACATAGCGCACGGTGCGATCGATCCGGCTATGAATGCCGAAGGTCAGCCCGAAACCGGTGGCGTTGACAGCGGCGATCACCTTGTCTAACGCGTTGGCGGGGTAGCGCACCACGTGTAACACGGGGCCGAAGATCTCCCGTTCCAATTGCGCGATGTCCTTGATTTCGAACGCCTGTGGGGCAAAAAAGCTGCCGTGCGTTGTCTCAGGCCCGAGTGGGCAGCGGTAGATCAAACGAGCTTCTTGTTCCATACGCTCGGCATGACGTTGCAACATGGCTTGGGCTTCGGTATCAATAACCGGCCCCACATCGGTGGCCAGATGGCTGGGATCACCAACGTTTAGCTCCAGCATGGCTCCGGCCAACATCTCGGTTAGCTTGGTCGCAATGTCTTCTTGCACGAACAATACCCGGAGTGCCGAACAGCGTTGGCCGGCGCTCTGAAAACTGGAAGCAAGCACGTCGACCACCACTTGCTCCGGCAGCGCTGAAGAATCCACAATCATCACATTTTGACCACCGGTTTCAGCAATCAGCGGCACGATGGGCCGCGCCGCGCCGCCAGGGTGCGGTTAATCGACCAAGCGGTCTCAGTGGAGCCGGTAAAGGCCACCCCGCCACTCGGTGATCGTCGATCAATCGCGCACCGACCGCACCATCGCCCGGTAGACAGTGCAAGATATCGCCTGGTATTCCGGCCCGCAGCAGCAAGTTCGTGGCATATGTCGCGATCAGCGGGGTTTGCTCGGCCGGTTTAGCCACCACGGCATTACCGGCCACCAACGCCGCCGCCACCTGCCCCATGAAAATAGCTAGGGGGAAATTCCAGGGGCTGATGCAGACAAACACGCCCCGACCGTGCCAACGCAATTGATCCCGTTCTCCGGTAGGTCCCGGCAGAACCTGGGGTTGGGCGAAGTCGAAGCGCGCACGGTCGGCGTAATAACGGCAGAAATCGACCGCCTCTCGGACCTCAGCCACGCCGTCGCTGATCGTCTTGCCGCCTTCCTGAGCGCACAGCGCGAGCAGGGTAGCCATTTCCGCTTCCAGTAAATCCGCCGCTTGATCCAAGCAGGCAGCGCGTATTTCCACCGGAGTATCGGCCCAAGCCGACGCAGCACGACTGGCGATACCCAGCGCTTTGCCGATTTCCTCGACGCTGGCCTCCACCACCGTGCCGATGCAACGGCGTCGGTCGGATGGCGAAAAACTTCTCTGCCGTCGCCGCCGTGTATTTTGCCGCCGATGATTGGGGCGGCCTGCCAATGCTGCCGGTCGGCATCCGCCATCGCCGCCGCGAGTCCTTTTAGCGCGCTGTTATCGCTGAGATCAATGCCTTTGGAATTCAGCCGTCCCGCACCGTAAATATGCCGAGGCAAGGCAATCCGGGGATGGGGAATCTGCACAAGCTTGGCCACCTTGGCGACCGGATCGGCGATGATCTCTTCGATGGGCGCATCACGGTCCACGATCCGATTAACGAATGAGGTGTTAGAGCCGTTTTCCAATAGCCGCCGCACCAGATAAGCCAGTAAATCTTCGTGATGGCCGATTGGCGCATAGATCCGACAGGGAATGTTATGGCCTTTCGGATTGACTACTTGATCGTAAAGCGCTTCGCCCATGCCGTGCAGGCGTTGAAATTCGAAATCGCGGCGTTTACCGGCGAGTTCCATGATCGCCGCCACCGTATGAGCGTTATGAGTGGCGAACTGGGGATAGAACGCATCCCGTGCGGCCAAGACTTTGCGGGCGCAGGCGAGGTAGGACACATCGGTGGACGCTTTGCGGGTAAACACCGGGTAGCCATCCAAACCCAGTTCTTGAGCGCGTTTGATCTCGGCATCCCAATACGCGCCCTTGACTAATCGAATCATCAGCCGACGGTTCTGACTGCGGGCCAGATCGGTCAACCAGTCGACGATGTAAAACGCCCGTTTCTGATAGGTGGGCAACGCCAGCCCCAGCCCCTCCCATCCCTTGAGCGCCGGGTCAGTGAACAGCCGTTTAAGCAGATCCAAAGACAAATCTACCCGAAAAGCTTCTTCGGAATCGATATTCAGCGCAATATTGTATTGTTTGGCCAGTAGCGCCAGCGCCCTCACCCGGGGCAGCAGTTCGGTAACCATGCGGTCGCCCTGCGCCGGTTCATAGCGGGGATGCAGGGCGGACAGTTTGACTGAAATTCCCGGCCCCTCGACCGGTCCGCGACTGCCGGCGACTTCGCCAATGGCGGCGATGGCCTCCTCATAAGATTTCAAATAGCGTTCTGCAGCGGCGGCGGTGCGCGCCGCTTCGCCCAGCATGTCGAAAGAATGACGGTAGCCTTTTTTTCGTCGTTACGGCTGCGTTGCAAAGCGGTTCTGACCGTACTCGCCATGACGAACTGACGGCCGAGAATGCCCATCGCCTGGGTAATCGCTTTGCGGATTACCGGTTCACCGCTGCGTTGCACCAGTTTTCTGAAGGTGCCTTCGCGATCCTTGAGCTTTACCATCCGTCCGGTCAGCATCAGCCCCCAAGTCGAGGCGTTGACGAACGAGGATTCGCTATGTCCCAGATGCTTTTCCCAATCGCCGGCGCTGATTTTGTCGTAAATGAGCGCATCTGCAGTGTGGGTGTCGGGAATGCGGAGCAGCGCTTCGGCCAAGCACATGAGCACCACTCCTTCCTGATTGGATAGATCATACTCATGCATCAAGCCGTCGATACCGCTGGGCAGACCTTGACGCCTGACCTCTTCGACTAAGGAGCGTGCTCGATGCTCAATACGTTCCTTGAGATCGCCGTTAAACAAGGTCTCTTTGAGCAACAAAGCGATATGCTCGCTTTCATCGACCCGATAGGCAGCGTTAATTGGCGGGTATAGAGAATCCGATGCAAGGCTGGGTTCGAAGAATTTCATCGTGGAATGCCCTCCAGATCATTAGAGAAAGCATAGACCAGCTGAGCAGGGAGTTGTACGAGCGATGTTCGGGGTTGGGCGATCTAAATTTTCGAGTTAAGGACAGATTGAACGTGGCGCGGATAAAAAACCTAAACTGACGCTTGCAATTGAAAAATGCAACAGAATGGAGAGAAGCTAACGTGCTTTTTCTTCCTGTAGGTGCATCAGTCGCTCAAGCAGTTGACCGATTTCTTCTTCCAGAGCTTGTTGGATTTGTTCCGCATGATTTTGCTGGGCCACTAATTTATCTTCTAAAACTTTCTTATCCGCTTGAGTTTTACTAAGCTGAGTGCGGGCGTCTTCCAACTCGTTTTTCCAGGTATTGTACTCCGAGCCCAACATGCCTGCGGCGAGTTTACTTTCCAGCCGTTGCTGAGCCGTTTGTGCTTCAGCCAATTGTATATCGACCTCCAGACGGGCTTGTTCCCAATCGTTGCGTTCCTTTTCCAATCGTTCTTCAGTCGATGCCTTTTCTTGTTGGAGTCGGTCGCACCAAGTTTGTAAATGAGCAATATCTTTATCCAGATTCTGTCGTTCTCGTTGCCAACGCGAGGTTTGCTGGTTGAGGGTGTTTTCCAGTGCGATCTTTTCTTGTTGAAGTTTTTCCAGCTGAATACGGAGTTGTTTTAATTCCTGTACCCGCATTTCACGCTCTTGGTTCCAGTGAGTCGTTTGTTCCGTATAGGTCTTGTCTAGCTCATTCTTTTCAATAGTGAGCTGTTCAAGCGCAGCATCCAAATCCTCTTGGGTTTTTGTGGCAGATTGCTGTTCGATTTGCCGTTGCAGTTTTTCTCGGGAAAAATCCTGATCCAGTTGTTCATGTTCTGCGGTGACTTGCGCCAACTGTTGTCTAATATATTGTGCTTTTCGGAAAGTCATTAGGTAGAAAGCGATAAGTCCTATAATCACCCCAATAACACTTCCAATGATCAATGGCATTATATTTTCTGTTCCCATGCTGTCTGACTCTTTGTGAAATGAAAGAAAGTTCGGTTATCTCGGATAGAAAAAACAAGGCCAATGGCGACAATACTGATAATCAGCGCCAAACTGGACAGTATATAAGCAAGAGTATTATTAGGCTTTGTTGATGAGATAAGCTTTTCAGTAATGGTAGGAGTAATCCTGTTTTCCAGTGTGTCGATATGCGCCAGTAATGTTTGTCTGGATCGGTCAGCTTCTTGCGTGGCGATATCTTTCATTATACTGTGTTGATCTTGTTCCGGATTCTCCAACGCCTGTAATCTCGTTCTGAGTTCGGCGATGCGCGTACCGACTTGTTGCGCCAAGTGACGATACAATGTACTAAATCGGGTATCGTAGATTTTGCTAGCCACATCCGAAATTTTTCTTTTCAGTATTTTTCTAAAATGTCTTCTTTTGATTGCAAAAGCTTTTCGTCAAGCAGCGGGATGATTTGAGTGCGTAGAATATCGTCGATAATAGATTCGGTAGTGCCTCTGACCAACTCTTCTATAACCGGCAACGCAATAGCGGTCTGATTAGATGTTTGGTCTTGTTCTGTGGCCGCCGTTTTCACATCCATAGCGACAGCGGTCGCATTCAATTTATCCATAATTTCTTTCAGTGCATTCGTGGTGGCCGGTTTCAGCAAAATACCGGCAACACCATAACTTTGCACTTGTTCTATATATGCCTCGCCTTCCTTGGAGGTGTACATGGCAATCGGGATGTTGGTCAGCTCCGGATTTTCTCTGACAGCCTTGACTGTTTGTAATCCAGTCATACCAGGCATGGTATGGTCCATGAAAATAGCATCGGGGCGATGGGTGGCTAAATAATCCAGTGCTTCCTCTCCTGAGGCTACAGCATCCACGCTCAAGTCCATGCTTTTCAACATTCGGGTAAGTACGAGGCGAGCGGATTTCGAATCATCGACGATTAACGTATTTTTGATTGACATAAATCCCCCATAGGGGTCAATAGAAAAAATGTAAAAAAATGTTAATTTTTTGAATTTGACCAGCCCTGTGTCACTATAGAATCACTGTTAGTATGACAGGCATTTTTTAAATTGCTGGGCGCGCAATTAATCTTGGAAGCACGGCAGGCAATTGTCAACGGTAAACATGCGGGAAATGGTCTTGTTTATCGGCAGGGGGATCACTCAACCTCGAACGGTGGCTTGGGGCGTATATTTCAGCACGAATGCTCTGATTTCTCGCAATAAACGTTCCGTAGCCCGAGTGGCTGCCTGAACTCCGCCATCAGCATCCTCACTGGGCGCGAGTTCAATCGCCTCGAACAATTGTGTGGCCAGAATATGGCTGGTTGCCATGTCGATCAGCTTGGCACGCAAGGTGATCCGAACTCGGCTGGGTTTAAGCAAAAACTCTTGCTGTAAGCGAATCAGGTTAATATCCAGTCGCAAATCTACCGGAACCGATGCGGGTGGTGTCAGCACGGCCTTGAACGCTTGACTGTTTTCCAATGCCTGCACGATCAAGGGAAGCAACATCCGCGCTGGCGTATCGACCCAACTGCTTTGGGTGTAATAGCTCAACGCCGCCGGTGCTTGGCTGTAAGCGATGCGGGATGTGTCGAAGCCGGCTTCTGCGCGCGGTCGGCTACCAACAGCGTCTTCCGACTGGAGAACTCTGCCGGTCCCAGGGCAACTTGAGCATCCAACAAATAAGTGCGTTGAGCAGACTCACTGCCCAGCAGATTGGCACTACAGCCGGACAACACCCAACTCATAAGGGCTATTACAGCAATGATCAATACACAATTTTTGTGACGCCGAGCGCTCATCAATTCACCTATTACTTTCTCCTGGTCCCGGTGCGTTGGTTGGCTTACCAAACAACAACATACGGGGATTGCGTTCCAGCGCTTGTACAAAACGCTCCAACGCGGTTGCTAACCGATCCAGATCGTACAGTAAAACCGACAGTTCCGGTGACGCACTGCGCGTCAGCTTTTGAAAGTCTTGCAAGCTACTGACAAAAGCCAGCCGCAACGCTTCGCTGGTTTGCGTCACACTGTCCACCATAGTGCTGGCATCGACAAAGGTCGTATTGACTTGTCGCAACAGCGGTTTCAGTTCGACACTGGCCTGTGCAGTGTTAGCTAAGGCACCGGCGGCATCGTCGACCGCCCGGTTGAGTTTATCCGCACTCACCACCAACGTGCCCGTGAAATTTTCCAGATTGACTGCCGCTTGGTCGAGCGACTGGGCGCGACCGGCCAGAGTGCTGCTTAGAATTGCTAAATTGGCGAGTGTTTGCCTGAAAGCAGTTAGATTGTCGTCGCTTAACAAACGATCCACTTTAACAGTCAAATCCTGAAACGCGCTGGTAACCTGAGCGACCAGGGAAGGGCTGCTCTTGAGCACCGGCATCGGTTGTTCGGCCGTGGGGCGCAGTGGTGGTGAATCGGTGCCGCCACTCAATTCCACGTAAACCAACCCGGTAATCCCCTGCACTACCAGCTTGGCCGTGGTCTCAGCCCGGATAGGCGTACCGCGTTCAATACGCAGAATCAATTCCACCCAGTCGGGAAACTCTTTGTCCAGTCCGACGGACGTGACTTGACCGACATCCACGCCTTTGTATCTGACAGCGGCATTGACGTTCAAGCCCGCTACCGATTCGATGCTGTAAACCCGATAATAATCGTAGATGCGCTGATCGGTTGCCGCACTCAGCCAAGCGACCACGGCGACTGTGGCAGCGCCTAACACGATCACGAACAGACCCGCCAGCGTGTAATTCACATTGGATTCCATCGTTATCCCCGTGCCTCTCGCGACGCCCGGCCACGTGGGCCACCCAGGTATTCTTGAATCAACGGGTGTTCGGACTGGGCCAATTCCGCCATGCTGCCGTAACCTATGACTCGACGCTCACCTAAAAAAGGCGACCCGATCGGTAACTCGCCACAGCGAATCCAGGTCATGGGTGACCATGACAACGGTCAAGCCCAACGAATCCTTGAGCTGCAAAATCAACTCATCCAGCGCATTGGCGCTGACCGGATCCAAGCCGGCTGAAGGCTCATCCAAAAACAGCAAATCCGGGTCTAACGCCAACGCACGGGCTAGTGCCGCGCGCTTGATCATGCCGCCGCTGAGCTGCGCCGGATAATTATCGGCCGCGTGCGCCGGCAATCCGGCCAAAGCGATTTTTAAGTCAGCAATCGCATCAATCGTGCTACGATCCAGGTGGGTGTGTTCCAGCAATGGCACCGCCACGTTCCCCCGAATAGTCAATGAAGTAAACAGCGCACCTTTTTGAAACAGCACTCCGAACCGGCGGTTTAGTGATTGGCTGCGGGTAGGGCTTGCGCCGACCACCTCCTGGCCGAATACCCGGATCGAACCGGCGGCCGGTTTGGTTAGCATAATGATCTCGCGCAATAGCGTGGTTTTACCGCAACCGCTACCACCCACCAAGGCCACGACCTGCCCGCGCTCAATGCTCAGATTGAGGTTTTCATGCACCACCAAGGAGCCGAACTGGGTCTTGAGATCGTTGATCTCAATCACGGCTTCGGGTGAGCTCATAAACCCGCGCCGCCCATCATGACTGCGAAAAAGGCATTGGCGATAATCACAAGAAAAATCGCTTGGACCACGCTTTGGGTGGTTTGACGACCCACACTGTCGGCTCCGCCGCTAACCTGAAAACCCTGATAACAGCCCACTAAAGCGATAATAGCGGCGAATACCGGCGTTTTGCCAATGCCGTAGATGAACGAAGTTAAGGACACCACCTGTGGAATGCGGTTAATGAACTCCCTAAAACCGACATCCAGCTGAAAATAGGCTACCATCATGCCGCCAAAAATACTCATTGCGCTGCCGAACAGGGTCAGTAGTGGCAACACGATAAGCAACCCGAATAACTTAGGTAACACCAACACATCGAAGGGGTGGATACCGATAGTGCGCAGGGCATCAATCTCTTCGGTCACATTCATGGTGCCGATTTGAGCCGTGTAGGCCGAGCCGGTCCGACCGGCGACGATGATGGCGGTCAACAGCGGCGCCAGCTCACGCACCATGGAAATGGCAACCAATTCCACAATGAAAATATTGGCGCCGTAGGTGCTGAGCAGATTACCCCCTTGGTAGGCGATCACCACGCCAATCAGAAAGGTCAGCAACCCGACGATAGGTATCGCGTCCAGCCCGGCGCGCTGAATGTTCGCGAACAACGCTTGCCAACGGATATGTCCGGGCCACAGCAGCGCACGGACTAAGGTGACGGTGGTTTCTCCCAAAAACGCCAGGAAACTCAGCGTGTGCTCCACTTTCTCCCAGGCTTTATGGCCGATGCGGGCTAACGGATTGAGCTGTGCCGGGCTGGGTGCGCTGGCCGCAGCGGCGGCCTGCCGACGCTCCTCGACGAGGGTCAGCAAGGCGCTGTATTCGGGACGCCAGTCATGCCATTCAACGCTGCATCCGGCTTGACGCCACTCGGTAACCAGATCAAGCAGCAACAACGCACCGGCGGTGTCCAAGGCGCCGATCCGGGCGCCGCTCAACCGTATCGAACCGGTGGGCCAGCGGCGCCCATTGAGGCGTTTCGATAAGCCGACGATCCCAAGCAAGGTCCAGCCCCCGACGCAGAATAACTGCCCTTGCTCGGCACCAATATCGGCAGGGATTGGGGCATCGGTCACATCAGCCATAAATCAACGCGGATTGAGTTTGCGCCATTCCCAGGGCGTCTGCTGAGCACCCGGCGCGGACCAAACCCCGCGTTGTTCACGTTTGGCTTCGGTTTGAGCCTGCTTGTAAATGGGGAATCGGTTGTATTGCTCGTAAACCACCGCATGACCTCGACGAACCATCTCCAATCCCACGTCCTCATCGCCCGCAAAAGTTGCGCGACAACCCGATTGTAGCGATCGATATCCTGAACGGCCAAGCGCACCTGACCACTCGGTAGTAACTCTTGCAAGTGTCTGCGCGATTCATCACCCCAGGGGTTTTGGCCCATTTCCGGCGCATCAATGCCGTACACACGAATCGATAAACGGCCTTCCGGGCAAAGTGCAGTCACCGTGTCGCCGTCGGAAACTTTGCTCACGTCGCAAACCAATTCCGCTCCCTTGGTCGGTAACGGTGCCTTTGGCTCCTCCAACAAACGGCTGACAGCAAATACGGCGATCACTAAGACAGCGATGATAATCGGACTGCTACGTTTACGACGGCGCGTATTACGCAATTCTTTGCGCAGAAAGGATTGCACCCATTTTAGAATATCGCGTTTCACGCTATCAGTATCTCCCCATCCCAGCTTCCCCATCCAGGGGGGAAGTCAGCTAACGTGCCGCTGCCAGAGCCTGCTCGATATCGCTAACAATATCGTCGATATGCTCCAACCCGATGGATAAGCGTACTAAATCCTCCGACACCCCGGCACGCACCATTTCCTCGGGAGAAAGCTGCCGATGGGTCGTCGTTGCCGGATGGCAGGCCAAGGATTTAGCGTCACCGATATTGACCAGTCGGGTGACCAGTTGCAGCGCGTCATGAATTGTGCGCCTTTCTCACGACCGCCCTTAATGCCGAAACTGAGTATGCCCGAGCCTTTGCCGCTCATGTATTTGTCGAGCAGGGGTTTTTCCGGATTATCGGCAAGACCGGGATATTTAACCCATTCCACTTGAGCATGGCCGCGCAAATATTCGGCCACCGCCAGCGCATTGTCGCAATGACGGTCCATGCGCACCGGCAGGGTTTCAATGCCTTGCATGATCAAAAAACTATTGAAAGGCGAAATCGCGGCCCCCATGTTGCGCAAAGGTACTACCCGCGCACGGGCGATATAAGCTGCCGGCCCCATCGCTTCAGTGAACACCACACCATGATAAGAGGGATCGGGTTCATTCAGTTGGCGAAACCGTTCTTTGTGCTCCGCCCAGGGGAAGCGGCCGGTATCCACCAACACACCGCCGATAGTGGTGCCGTGACCGCCCATGTATTTGGTCAAAGAATGCACCACGATGTCGGCTCCATGTTCGACCGGTCGGCACAGATAGGGCGTGGGGACGGTATTGTCCACGATCAGCGGAACGCCGTGGGTGTGGGCAACATTCGCCAACGCGCCGATGTCTACCACATTGGCGGCGGGATTGCCGATCGACTCGCAGAATACCGCTTTGGTTTTGCCGTCAATAAGCGCGGCCAGCGCATGCATATCCCGATAATCGGCGAACCGCACGTCGATGCCGAAACGGGGCAAGGTATGGGCGAATAAATTATACGTACCGCCGTACAAAGTGCTGGTGGTGACGATGTTATCGCCGGCATCGGCAATCGTCATGATCGAATAGGTGACCGCCGCCTGGCCTGAGGCCAGCGCCAAACCACCGACGCCGCCTTCCATTGCGGCGACCCGCTGTTCCAGGACATCGGAGGTGGGATTCATGATTCGGGTATAAATATTGCCGACCACTTTCAGGTCGAACAAATCCGCACCGTGCTGGGTATCGTCGAAGGCATAAGACGTGGTTTGGTATATCGGTACCGCTACCGCTTTGGTGGTCGGATCGGGTTTGTAGCCGCCGTGAATCGCTAGGGTTTCAAGTTTCATCGCGTTAATCCCACTGTGGTTGGTCCGCCGGTCGCTATCGTCAGCGGTTCGTTATCGGTAGATTTATTTGGCAAAGTGATCGTAGCCTAACCGAGCGGGTTGATAAATCGTCCCATCGGTGCGCAGACAGCGCAAACCGGGTTGAGTCTCAATCACCCCGATCTCGGTACAGGCGCAATCCCAGGTCGCTGCCAAGGCAAGAATGCAATCTGCCCGTGCAGGCGGTGTCGTAAAGCATAGTTCATAATCATCACCCCCCGCCAAGGCCATGCTAACAGCCGTCTCTGCATAAGTGGCCGATGCCGATGAGCGTGGTAGCCGATCCACTTGCAGACTAGCCCCCACACCACTGCGTTCCAAAATATGGCCTAAATCTTGGGCTAAGCCGTCGGAAATATCGATTGCCGCACTGGCCAGCCCAAGCCCACGCAGCTCCAAGCCTTGGCGAATGCGGGGTGTGGGCTTGTCCAGCCGCGTTTGCAGATAGGCTGTCTGTTCCGTATTGCTGAGTGACGGTACTCGGCCTTGTAAAATCGCCAATGCTAATCCTGCATCGCCGGGTGTCCCGGTCACAAAAACCAAGTCACCGGGACTGGCGCCGTCGCGGCGCAGGGCTTGTTTATGCGGAACGAAACCGT
>JAAUQA010000366.1 GCA_012032855.1 Candidatus Competibacteraceae bacterium | reverse complement strand
CGTGTTCATCTCGGCGTCGCACAGCAATGCTTGCGCAAACGTTTGGCAAACAACAGCTACCTAGCCCCTTGGAGCCGACACACAACAATGCATGAGGCAAATGGTCAGTGCGTTGGCGTTGCCAGATGTGTTGCCATTGTGAGGATTGCCAAGGCAGCAATTCATCCATCGCCGTTCCGGAGCAGCTGATTCAAATGGGTTTCTACCTCGATTTTGACCTGTTCGATAGAGCGGCTTGCATCAATCACCCGGTAACGTTCCTGGTTGTGTTGTGCTAGTGTCTGATAGGCTTGTCGCACGCGTTCAAAAAATAACCGATCTTCGCGTTCGAAACGGTCCAACCGGGCGCGTAGCCGGGTTCGCTGTAAACCGACAGTTACCGGCAGATCAAACAGCAAAGTCAAGTCGGGGCTACGGGATTGCGTTAGCCAGTGCTCCAACACCGCGATCCGCTCCCAGGGAATGCCTCGGCCACCACCCTGGTAGGCATAGGTGGCGTCAGTAAACCGATCACACAACACCCAAGTTCCAGCCGCTAAAGCGGGTTGGATTACCTGCTGCAAGTGCTCGGCGCGCGCAGCGAACAACAACAATAATTCCGTTTCCACAGCCATCACCGGTTGCCGGGAGCGTAGCACCAATGTGCGTAATTCCTCACCTAAATCCGTACCGCCTGGTTCTCGGGTTAGGAGCACGGTTTGCCCGTGGGCTTCGAGATAGTTTTGCATGAAAACCAACTGGGTGGTCTTCCCTGCCCCTTCTCCACCTTCAACAGTAATGAAGCGAGCCTGCGTTTTCAACGTTTGCTAGACTCCTTGTGCTCTGCCAGTTCAGGTTTCACGATCTTCAGCGCGACGTGTGCGATAGCCGGGTACAACCTTACGAAATAAATTACTTAAGTTCATAGAATCCTAAGCTGGAAAACTATAGTCCGATTACAAAGCCAAAGGAGTTATTGCAGACTGCGCCAGCTCGGTTGATCCGCTGGCGAAAACAGTAACATGGGCACATACACTGCTAACGCATTCAGATCTGGCGAGTGGCTGGCAGTCTAACTGATAACCGTAAACGGATAGTCACCGATGCGAACACCTGCATTCCGTTGTTTATTATTTTTCCTGAGTCTGTTAGGGGCGTGTCCCGGTTTGGCGGCATCGTCCAGTCTACCCTTGGCCCCTTTTGAGGCCCGGTATACTGTATATTCATGGGGCTTGCCGGTGGGTAAATCCATTTTAACCTTAACCGAATTCAAAGCAGGCCGCTACCGGATGCGCGCCGAGGCTTACGCAATCGGTATCGCGACTCTATTTGTGCCGAAACCGCTCAACATACAGGTTGAAGGACTTTGGCAGGACGGCACACTAGCCCCTTCCCGTTACCGATATCAATGGGGCAGCGATCACGAGTCTGCAGATACCCGTTTAGAGTTTGATTGGCAACGCGGTATTGTGCAGACCCACAGCGAAGACGAACAAGCCACTTTGTTACTATCCGAGCGCGTGGTTGATCCGCTGAGTTTGCAACTGTTGGCGATGTTAGATTTGCATCGCAGTTATCGACCGGAACAGTATACAACGGTGATCGGCAATGAGTTGGAAACGTATCAGATCAAATTGGAAGGTGAGGAAACTCTGCAAACCGCCCTTGGCAACTTGCCTGCATTGCGTTTTAGTAGCCGAAAACCAGGGGGTAATCGTGTGACGACTTTATGGTTTGCCACCAGTCTGGATTATTTACTGATCCAGGCGATACAGAGCAAAAAAGGTAAGGAAAAGTTTAAAATCGTTATCGACCAGGTCACCAGTCTCGATTGAGGGCTTTGGGTCGTCGGAAACCGGAAAATTATGCCTAAAACCATCTTACCTTTGCCCTCATCATCTCCCGGTACTCAGCGTACCCTGACAGTCTACCGTTATGGTCAGCCGGGCGCGCGTCCCAAAGCTTATTTTCAAGCCGCTTTACATGCCGATGAATTTCCCGGTCTGCTTGTAGCGCAGCACTTGCTACGGTTATTAGAACACGCTGTGGCCACCGATGCGATCATCGGCGAAGTGGTCGTGGTGCCGGTAGCCAATCCCATCGGCTTGGCTCAGCATATCAACGGTCATGTGTTGGGACGATTTGATTTGGAAGTGTCGGGCAACTTCAATCGACAGTTCCCTCGCTTTCCCAATGAAGCGATGCTGGCTCGGTTACAGGGACGGTTGAATGGTGATCCGCAGGCTAATACCGCCCTGGTACGTGCCGTACTCCAGCAATCGCTGGCCGAAGTGCCCCGTTTACGCGAAACGGATGTGCTTAAGGCCACCTTGTTGAGCCTGTCTATTGATGCGGATTGGGTATTCGACCTGCACTGCGACAGCGAGGCTTCTTTGCATTTGTATGCCTCCAAGCACCACCGGGATAAAGCCTTGGAACTCGGTGCCGAACTCGGTGCCAACCCTATCCTCTTGGAAGAAGACCCTGGCGGCACCCCGTTTGATGAGGCGAATGCAGGTCCTTGGTGGCGCTTGCGTGAACAATTGGCGGAGGCCAACACGCTTCCCTTGGCCTGCTTCGCAACGACGATAGAATTGCGCGGTCGAGCCGATGTGTCCGATACATATGCGCAACAGGATGCGGCCAAGTTGTATCGTTATTTACAGCGCCAAGGTGTCATTGCGGGCGATCCCGGTCCACTGCCGGAACCGTTGTGCGCGCCGACGCCGTTGGAAGGGGTCGATATTCTCATCGCTCCGGCTTGCGGTATCGTGACTTATCCTAAGGCGGTGGGCGAATCGGTGCGTAACGGTGAAGTCGTCGCGGAAATAGTGGAGTTGGCGGCTGATGATCCCCGTTTTGCGCGAACGCCCATTTACAGTCGGACCGACGGCGTTTTCTTTAACCGGATGTTGGATACGCTGGTGCGACCGGGTCAGCAAATCGGTAAAGTCGCGGGGACGGAGGCGCTTCCACACCGGCAATTCGGTAAGTTGTTGGAGGATTGAAGTGCTGATTGAACCGGTCCAACGTAGCCCGGATAGCTCACCCTGACTTTCACAAGAATAACGAAAAGCCGAATAATCGCCGCGAAGTATCGAAATACCATCTGGTTAGCCTTGTTGGCTCAATCTATGCAACCACATCTTTCAAATTGAAACGTAGAGACGAGAGGTGGTTCATCATGATTTCGAATGACAATTTTGTGGGTATTGAGGGTGCTTCTGCAATCGAACGACTAGGGCATAGCGTGGCTGTGGTACTGACTTTAATGACGATAGTCATCATCTTCTTTGTGCCGGAAATAGCCTAAGTTGGTCGAATCAATTTATTTTCCCACCGTGATAAGCGGTTTCACCTCTTCAGCCATCGCCCTACCCAGTAGCAGATGCTGATCGGCATCCAGATGAACGCCATCGATTGAGCTGGAAGAGGTCACAGTGCCCGCATCGAAAAAATGACAGCCCAGCTCAGCGGTTACCTCTTGATAAGCCGCTGCCAAGCCAACACATTTGCTGTCGGCGCCTACAAACTTAGGCGCGATAGGTCCCTTGGCGATTTGGATGGGTGGTGGTGCTACGACTAACACCAACGGTATCGGCATACCGGGTTCGATAGGTGCCTGACGAATGGCCGTTACCAGCGTCGCAATACCTTGCGCCGAGTGCCAAGCGGTTATGCGGATGCATGGATTGGAAATCATTGGTGCCCAGCATGAGAATGACCAACGCTAATGGGGAATGAATCTCTATGCGTTGCGCCAGCCCGACCAAACCATTGCGACCCGGCTTAAACGGATCGTCCCAAACCGTGCGGCGTCCGTTGAGACAATCTTCGATGACGCGCACCGACAACCCTTGGGCGTTCAACGCATTTTCGAGCACGCCCGACCAGCGGGCATCGAAGGGAAGCCGTCGGCGAGTGGTGGGAATGATGCCCCAGGTCAGCGAATCGGCGTAGATTAGAATCTGTTGCATGGGGTTGCCGTAGTGCGCTTGGGGCTAGTCTCTAGGGCGCTCCGAAAATAGGCTTCTGCCCTGTCTAAGTCACCACGTTTCTCTTCAAGAAAAGCCACATAGTTGCCGAGATTATGGGTGTTTTTGGGATCGGCTTCTAACGAGCGTTGATAGTAGGTTTCCGCGCTATCTAGATCGCCTCGTTGTTCTTCTAAGAATCTCGCAAAGTTACCTAGGAGAGTGGCATCTTCAGAGTCGACTTCTAATGCACGTCGAAAATAGATTTCTGCGCCATCTAAGTTGTTGCGATATTTTGCCAGGAAAGCCGAGTAGTTGCCGAGATTATAGGCATTATTGGGGTCGGCCTCTAACGCGCGTTTGGTAATAGGTTTCCGCGCCGTCCAAGTTGTTGC
>JAAUQA010000365.1 GCA_012032855.1 Candidatus Competibacteraceae bacterium | reverse complement strand
TCTATGCGGATCGTGCCTGCGAAAGCGCCCGGCAGCTGGGCGGCAATCAAGCCCAGGTTTACAGCCCGCCGACAGCATTTTCCGGTTCGGCTGCGGAAGAAAGCCAGCTGCTCATCAAATTGCGGGATGCTATTTCGGAACAGCGCATGGAACTGCTCTATCAGCCCATCGCCAATTTTCAGGGCGAGGTGGTTGAACGCTATAAAGTTTACCTACTGATTTTCGATGAGCAGCGCAAGCCGTTGCCTATGGACAAGTTGCAGCCACTCGCTGAAAGTCGCAATCTGATGAGACCCTTGGATAAATGGATGATCTCTCGGAGTATGGAAATCTTGACCCAACGCTTCCAACAGGGCCGTGAACAAACGGTGTTGTTTATCAATGTCTCCGCCAATTCTCTAGTGGATGATGGATTTTGTCCGTGGCTGGATCAATGTTTCAAGGATACCGGATTGAGCGGCAGCGCGCTGGTGTTGGAAGTGCCTGAAGATACTGCTGAACAGTATTACAAACAAATGGAGACCTTCAAAAAGCGTCTACAAGCGTTGCAATGCGGGCTGGCGATTTCTCATTTTGGCGGCAAACCGCATTCGGAAAAGTTGTTACAGTTTTTGGAACCTAACTACATCAAGCTGGATGGCTCGCTCATCGAACAAGTAGCCAAAGGCAAAGACGAGGAGAGCCGCGAGGCTGTGGCAAGGCTGGCCGAACAGGCTCAAAAGATGAACACACAGATCGTGGCCGCAAGAGTGTCCAATGCCGCGCAAATGGCCGGCATCTGGCAATTCGGTGTTACTCTTGTGCAAGGAGATATGGTGCAAGAGGCCAACACACAGATGGAATTCGATTTTCAACAGTTTGCGGGCTAATTCCCTCAACCCTTTGCTCGGAGAGCGGCAATACGCTCTTCCAGCGGGGGATGACTCATAAATAGCTTTTTCAACCCCGCGCCTAAACCGCCGTTAATGCCGAAAGCCGCCATTTCCGAGGGTAATCGGGACGGTTCCGATGCTTGTTGCAAGCGTGCCAGTGCGGCGATCATCTTATTGCGCCCGGCCAGTTCCGCCCCCCCCGCATCGGCGCGGAATTCTCGATAGCGGCTGAACCACATGACGATCATGGTCGCTAGAAAACCGAGTAAGACTTCGGCGATCATGCTGGTTACCCAATAGCCGATACCGGGTCCCCGATAGCTCTGATTGTTGCCTGATAATGCTCGATCAACCATGAAACCGACGACTCGGGCTAAAAAGATGACAAAGGTATTGACTACACCCTGTACTAGTGTCAGCGTCACCATATCTCCGTTGGCAACATGACTGATCTCGTGACCCAACACCGCTTCTACCTCGTCCTGATTCATATGCTGGAGCAAGCCGGTGCTCACAGCGACCAGTGCATTGTTGCGGCTGGCGCCGGTGGCAAAGGCGTTAGGCGCCGGCGAGTCAAACACCGCCACTTCGGGCATACCGATACCGGCCCGCTCGGCTTGGTTGCGTACCGTATCGATTAACCACCGTTCGGCCTGGTTGCGGGGTTGGGTAATCACCTGGGCGCCGGTGGAACGTTTGGCGATCCATTTGGACATGGCTAACGAGATGAACGAGCCGCCCATACCGAAGACAGCGGCGAAGATAAATAAACCCTTCAGATCAAGCCCCGTTTCACTAATGAAACGACCGGCTCCAAGGAGATTAATCACAATCCCCAGCACCACCAAAATGGCTAAATTAGTCAACAAGAACAGTGCGACGCGTTTCATGGCTGGTTTCTCCACTTATCCAACGTAGTGATTAATAGGGCTGAAAACCGATGATTTCAAGGCTGTTGACGTCGCGTGATGAACATCGCATCACCATAGCTGAAAAAGCGATAGCGTTGTTCAACGGCGTGGCGATAAGCCCGCATCACAATAGGGTGACCGGCGAAAGCGGCGACCAGCATCAACAACGTGGACTCGGGCAAGTGAAAGTTGGTCACCATGGCGTCTACACAACGAAAGCGGTAACCGGGACTTATAAATAACCGAGTCTCGCCGTGAAAGGGTTGAATATTACCGTCCTCCCGGCAAGCGGCTTCCAGACTACGCACGGTGGTAGTGCCCACCGCCACGATTCGTCCACCCTGTTCCCTGGCCGCTTGAATTCGCTCGCAGACGTGGTCGCTAACCTGAACCTGTTCGGCATGCATCACGTGTTCAGCAATACGTTCGGTTCGCATCGGCTGAAAGGTACCGGCACCGACATGCAAGGTGACGAAAACCTGCTCGATTCCCTTAGCCGATAGTGCATTCATCAGCGTTGAGTCAAAATGCAGGCCCGCGGTCGGAGCGGCTACTGCGCCCGGATGACGGGCATAGACGGTTTGATACCGCTCTACATCCTGGCTCTCGTCAGGTCGCTCAATATAAGGCGGCAGTGGGACATGACCGTATTGGGCCAGTATGTCCAGCATAGGTTGCGTCGTCTCGAAACGCAATTCGAACAAATCCCCCTGTCGGTCCAGCACCAGAGCGGTGACTTGATCGTCCGCCAACAGCACACGAGTGCCAGGTTTGGGCGATTTGCTAGCGCGTACCTGAGCCAATACCCGGTGTTCATCCAGTAATCGCTCTAGTAATATTTCCACTTGACCGCCACTGGGCTTGCGTCCATATAAACGTGCGGGGATAACGCGGGTGTCGTTGAAAATCAACAGATCATTCGGATTCAATAGGTCCAATAAGTCGACGAACTGTCGATCTCGCAATTCTCCGTCGTCACCGTTGAGGCACAACAGGCGGCTGGCGCCACGTTGCTCGGTGGGTTGTTGGGCGATGAGTTCGGGGGGCAGTGAGTAATAAAAATCGCTTTTCAACATAATTGAATGAAGTAAAGGCTTGCCTCATGGCATAGATTCTCTATATTATTCGATTTCTTTGCCGGGGTGGCGGAACGGTAGACGCAGTGGACTCAAAATCCACCGGGGGAAACCCCATGAGAGTTCGATTCTCTCTCCCGGTACCAATAAAAAAACCCTTCTCATGCCTATGGGCAACACCCCCTATGCCCTCGTGCCTTTGCAAGACAAAGCCTTTAACGCGGTATTGTTTTGGCAGGTGATTAATGAATTGCAGCAAGACCGGATCTTGGCTTTCGCCCCCATCTTGTTTGCCCAGTGCTCAAAAATTCCGACGACCACTTAAAGAGAATTAGTAAATCGCCTTCCGGTACTCGAAAACACAAGCCCGTCTTGAGCTGGATTCCCCAGGCAATACCCGATATTGCCCCGACTGCGACCAACACTAACCCAGCATTTAACAGCGCTTCGGGTTGGAGACTGCTCATAATCACTCCGGAATGGGTGCTTTCAATCCACACCGGCAGCAGTAAAATCATACCCAGCAGGATGATCCACGGTACGCCTAAAGCAGGCTGCAAGCGGGATTGCGGGTTGCGTGGCCAAGCCAACACCAAAAAACGCACCATCAGCAAGCCGGTGGCAACGGAGCTCAAGCTTAATAAATCGGGCATCCACAACGGCCAGCTACCCGGTGCGTTTAAAGCGACCTCCTTAAAAAACGGTTTGATCAAAGCACCACTGGTCAATGGAGCACCGACCAGAGCCAGGGCCGGCAACGTCAGTGCCCAGCCGGTCCAGCGAGGTCCCGTACTGGAGATGCCAACCCCCAGAAACAAAGCGCCTTTAGCCAATCCGTGGTGCACGCTGAATAACAGTATGATCGACAGCAACATTGGCCAAGCGTCCGGAGTGGCTAGCGCAATACCCAGCAACGCCGTGATTAATCCCATTTGACTGATGCTGGAGTAAGCCAGTACGGTTTTTGAACGCTCCTGGAAAACGCCCACAGCCGCGCCATAGAAAGCTGATCCCCATACCGACTGCTAGGCACAGCGTTCCCCAGTCCGGCATAGCTAAATCGCCTATTGGTAAAAACCGCAACCAGCCCACCAAACCGGCCTTGATGATAATACCGCTCAATACGGCGCTGGCTGGTGTCGGAGCACACGGGTGAGCCAATGGTAGCCAGATGTGCAGCGGCACAGCACCCATTTTGATAGCGAATCCGGCCAAAATCAGTGCAATTATCCATTCTCTCGTCGGTGCATCAGCCAACTGCGGTCCCCATGCCCGCAAATCGACATTGCCCGCTTGACTCCCAATCAACAGCAACGCGGATAGCAAACACGCTTCGCCGATCACTGCCATAGTCAAATACACCCGACCGGCGCGACGGGCCTCTGCGCTCCCATCATGGACAATCAGACCGTAGGCCGCAAAACTCATCAGCGCAAAAAACAAATAGAAGCTGACTGCGTCGAACGCCAAGACCAAACCAAGGTTACCGGCGA
>JAAUQA010000364.1 GCA_012032855.1 Candidatus Competibacteraceae bacterium | reverse complement strand
TATTGATGAAGCACTCTGCTTCGGATGGATTGACAGCAAGCCCGGTAAAGTGGATGAAAGCAGAACCAAGCTGTGGTTTGCGCCGCGAAAAGCGCGAACTGGCTGGTCAAAACTCAATAAAGAGAGAATCGCTCGTTTGATTAAGGAGGGTCGAATGACAAAGGCGGGCTTGGAAAAGATCGAAACCGCAAAGCAGGATGGTTCTTGGTCGCTCTTGGATTCAATTGATGCCCTGGATGTGCCCGACGACCTCGCTGAAATGTTCATGTCTTACCCTGGTTCAAGAGAAAATTATGACCAATTCCCAAGGTCAACAAAAAGGGGTATTTTAGAGTGGATTGGACAGGCAAAGCGTGCGGAAACGAGATTGAATAGGATAAAAGAGACTGCACGTTTAGCAGCTGAAAAAAAGCGGGCAAATCAGTGGCCAAAACGTTGAAAAACAGGACCAGACTTGATAATCGCGTCAAAGCAGGAGGAGCAAGTGTCAAAAAACCGGTAGCTTAGATACACTAAGCCCGTCATCAATGCATTGCAAACGAGTTAATGAGCTGATCCTCAGTTTATGATTTAAAACTTGCGCAATTTAATCGTTATCGAAATCAAGAGGTTTTTATTATGGCTGCACTAAGAACACCTGGCTCACTAGGTACGAATGGGAATACAAAACCTGATAGTGGAACATTAGCGAAAACCTCCACAGAGCCGCCTGGCGTAAAATTACAATACAATTGGGATCCGGCGAAAAAAGAAGGCGTTACTAAAGCAATCGCTGTCAAACGAGCTGATGCCTACACGGGTTCCGATGGACGCGTCGTAGGCAAAGTATACTTCGCCGTTGATATCGACATAATGGACACTGAGGATATGCTCGCATTGGAACCTTTAGTGAACAGCTTAGCCAAGAGAGTAAAAGAAGGATTCGAGATTAGCTTGCTCTGTGTTGGCGCCGCAGACTACCGTGCGTCAGACCTTTACAATTATAACCTCGGGTATCGCAGGGCACAAAACGTCTCCCGATATATAAAGAAGTACGTGTTAGGCTCCTCAACCGTTTTTAATCCGGCGTTTCTCGTAAAGACCCCTCGTTCGCGTGGTGAGTCCGAAGCCACGCAACCGACTAAAGATGTAAGGCGCCCTTCGGAATGGACAATGGGAAAAGACAGGGTGGTAACGATTCTGATCGATAAGGAAGGTTTGTTACCGCCAGTGACGTTAGCATTCGAAGGACCGGGATTCTACACAAAACAGTTGGAAACAATGGAGCTGAATGCCGGAGGCCGGATCATCGCTCGAAAAGATGAGCAGCATATTCAACAGAAAGAGCGAGACTACCAACGCCGGTATGCCCGGGGGAAGCAAAACCTGGAAGATGATCCGCTACGTTCATTAGTAGAAATAAGAGTCAAATACGTCGAAACTACCGTAGCCGGTCAGAAAAGGGGAGAACTTCATTGCGATGCGGTTTACGTGCCAACCGGGCAAATCCTTTTCTCCCTGCAACCACCGGCACTAAAGAATGCGAATGGCGAATTTGATTACAAAACTATTCACAAGCAACTCCATAAAGAGTTTGTAAACATCACAGCGCGTATCAATGCTCAATTGCGGCGAACAGTCACTAGCAAAATCACCTCTAAGATCACCGAATAATTGCAAGACGACGAATCATTGCTTGTCCTGATGTGGCGACAGAACACATTCCTAATGAATCCGTTCAATCCGGCACATGTCAGACATCAAAACATGACCCAATAAAGAGATCAATCAACTCAAATGTCGACTTCCGCATCCCAGATCCGTTGCCAAAGCCGGGGCAGCCGATCCCAATTTCGTACTGCTGGCAGCTGGGTACTGGTTACCAGTTGTGGGTGAGGATTACCTATGGTGGCGACTTTGAATCTGAAAACGTATTCAGGTTCTAAGCCCATGCGCAAATCGCTGATCACGATCCCATCACCTTCCTGTTCAACTGAGTAAAAACCGTGAGTGAACCATTGCAACCGCTGCACGGGCCAATGGGTTTCCAAACCGGTTAGCAATTCCGGGGCACTTGCGATGCGGGTGGTGCGAATCTCATCACTATCGTCCAACAACGAATAATAGCCCACGTGATAATAATGATCGTTCACCGCGACAATCCGCCACAGTATCGAATTGAACGGCGTTGGTTGGACCAGCAATTTCTGGTATTCGATGCCTTGTGCCGCCAACGCAGGAGCCGCGACACGTTCCAGATGCCACTGTAGCCCAAGCCCCCCAGATCAGATAGGCCGAACTCAAGCTCAGACCAACCAGGTTTGCACGTTGCCCCACCGGACCGTGGCGCAGAATGAGCGCCACCAACAAGCCGATCAGCAATGACAACGTGTAGGCCGGATCGATGATGAATATCGAGCCGATTGAAACCGGGTATTCGGTGAGCGGCCAAAAAATCTGGGTGCCGTATACTGTTAAGGAATCCAACAGCACATGGGTAGCAAAGACGGCATACACCAGCACCGCCCAACGCCATTTCAGTTGATGGGTCTGCGGATGGATTTTCAGAATCAACCACACGATCAGCGGCGTCAAAGCCGCCAGCACGAATAGCGAATGGCTGAATGACCGGTGATAGGTGAAGTCCGCCACTGCACTGCCCATCGGAATAAACACATCCAAATCCGGCAGGGTTCCGCAAATGCCTCCCCACAACGCTGCTCGGGAACCAGTCTTACGGCCCAACACCGCTTCACCGACAGACGCGCCTAGAACAACTTGAGTCAACGAATCCAAAGTTATCAACCTCGACCAAAAGTATGTGTGGACCGCCCAATGGTGATGGTAACGCATAAAGCCATGATCTTTGCTCAGCCTATCGTGAAGGTTGACTGAAGAATATATAACGCAACCCCTGTAAACCGATTCGATTTCAGAGACAATATGAAAGACAAATCAAATGGATAACGCTGAACACTGTGATCAAAATAAAGTAGTTCAGCACTATCCATTTCGCGAACCGAGTGCGTTTGAACATTGGTTCTTTCAACCGGTTATTCTGCTACCACCCGCTACAGGTTAACCACTATGGCGATATGCACAGTCCAACCTGACAACATATCGATGCTGCAATTCTTCGGCAGTATCGCATTGCTTGGTGGCGTTCTTTGCTTGATCACCGGAAAACCTATTTCAGAGGGCCCGTTGATCGATATACAGCGCCCTTTAGCTACTGGAGCAATACCATCGGCCTTTTCCTGCTAGGTGGAATGATGTGGCTTGGCATACTATTTTGTTAGTTTGTTCATTCCCCTGATCATTTACCGCCAGGACTAAACTCACGATGATCCAAGACCGCTGGATTACCCTCGCCCACGGCAACGGCGGGCGCTTTATGCGCGAGCTGATTGATGACCTGTTCGCCCGCCAGTTGGCTAATCCCGGCTTGGATGTGCAAGCCGACGCTGTGCCTTTGCAACTCACCGGTGAACTGATGTTCACTACCGACGGTTTTACGGTGCAGCCGCTGGAATTTCCCGGCGGCGACATCGGTTCTCTGGCGGTGCACGGCACGGTGAACGATCTGGCGGTGGCGGGCGCGATTCCGCGTTACCTGAGTCTCAGCGCAATTATCGAAGAGGGCTTGGAATTCGACCTGCTGGAACGGTTGATGGCGAGTCTTGCCGAAGCCGCCCGTAATGCCGAGGTTCAAGTGGTTGCAGGTGATACCAAGGTGGTGCCACGTGGCCAGGGCGGCGGATTGTATTTGACCACTACTGGCGTCGGGACCCGCTCTGCTGGTATTGCCTTGGGCTTAAATCAAATTCAGGCAGGAGACCGGTTGCTGGTAAGCGGCCCGGTCGGTGACCACGGCATCGCGGTCATGTTGGCCCGCGAGGAATTCGGCTTGAGTGGCGACTTACAATCCGACAATGCCTGTGTCCTGCCATTGACGCGTGCCCTGTTGGATTTACCGGGATTGCGGTTTATGCGCGACCCACTCGCGGCGGATTGGCAACCGTTGCCTATGAAATCAGCCGCGCCACCGGCTTACAGACCCGACTACACGAACCCTCAGTACCGGTGCACGATCCGGTTCGCTCGGTGTGTGAAATGCTGGGTTATGATCCTTATTATCTGGCTTGCGAAGGGCGGGTCGTAGCCGTGGTAGCACCGGATCAGGCGGAACAGGTGCTGACCCGCTGGCGCGCTTTGCCGCAAGGGCAGGAAGCCGCTTTGATCGGTCACGTCGAGGCGGGTAGGTCACCGCAGTGGTGTTGGAAACCGAGTTGGGCGGCGAACGCCTGCTGGAAGAGCTGGAAGACGATCCGCTACCGAGGATTTGCTGAAGGCAATCCACCCCCCACGACCGATGAATAAGCCCCCACCAGAA
>JAAUQA010000363.1 GCA_012032855.1 Candidatus Competibacteraceae bacterium | reverse complement strand
TAGTTTCCGGCAGCACGGCGGGTATTGGTTATGCTATCGCCGAAACTCTGGCCGTGGAAGGCGCTAGAGTGATCGTCAACGGGCGCAGCCAGGGTTCCGTTGACCAAGCGATTGCGCAAATGACCCCCAAAGCTTCGGGTAAGTTATTGGGCTTTGCCGGCGATCTAGCAACCGCTGAAGGTGCGGAAAAACTAGCTCAGGTGTACCCCGATGTGGAGATTCTGGTCAACAATCTGGGTATTTTTGAGCCGTTACCGTTCGAGGATATTCCGGATGAGGATTGGCGGCGTTTTTTTGAAGTCAACGTACTCAGCGGGGTGCGTCTGAGCCGGTTATTTCTTCCCGGCATGAAGAAACGCAATTGGGGGCGTATCGTGTTCATCTCCAGCGAAAGCGGGGTGCAAATCCCGGAAGAGATGATTCACTACGGCATGACTAAAACGGCGCAGCTCGCTGTTTCGCGTGGCATTGCCGAGTCCGTTGCGGGAACCGGGATTACCGTCAATTGCGTGCTGCCGGGACCCACCAAATCGCGTGGTGTCGGCGACTTCGTTGAACAGCTGGCGGCCCAAGAAGGTAAGTCCCTTGCTGAATTCGAGAAGCAATTCTTCGAAACGGTACGACCGACATCGTTAATTAAACGCTTCGCGTCAACGGATGAGGTCGCTTCGCTGGTTGCTTATGTGGTTAGTCCGTTAGCGTCGGCGACGACCGGTTCGGCGTTGCGTGTAGACGGCGGTCTCATAAAAAGTGCTTTCTGAGCTTGCAGCGTAAATACGGCATCAGCGTGCTGCTATTCCACCGTAATCCTGCCAGCTACGGTATTGGCGTGATCCTCATGATGATCGTCATGGGGCTCATGAGCTATCTCTTTAGCATTATCCACAGCGACAGTTTCGAAGTAGTCGGTTCACAGCGCACTACAGGAACGATTCTGAGTATTAAAGAGCATATCTTACGGGGAAAATTTTCCGAAACGACAGTTTACAGCGCCCAAGTCCGCCTCCCGGAGGGCAAACAGGCCGGTATCCGGTTGGAGCCGCCTTATCCCAAAATCGGCGATACCGTACCCATCAAAATCACTTTCTTTAAAGATGGCAGTACCATCCGCAGTCTGGATTTGCAACAGCATCAACCTTGGCGTTGACGGTATGAAAGCGCCTCAGGCCACCCGGGAGGATCGTTTCAATTGTTTCCCGGCAGCAAACTCATTTGATGAATACGACGGTTTTATTGCCGTCGACGATAACCCGATCTTGTAGGTGCCACTTTACGGCTCTGCACAGCACGCTGCGCTCCGCTTCTTCGCCCAAACCTTTAAGATCAAGGGCGGAGTGGCGGTGCGAGACTCGCACTACCTGCTGCTCGATGATGGGGCCTTGATCGAGTTCTTCAGTCACATAATGTGCGGTAGCCCCAATCAGTTTCACTCCACGTTCATAGGCTTGCCGGTAAGGATTAGCGCCGGCAAAGGCGGGTAGAAAGGAATGGTGGATGTTGATAATGCGATGACGATACCGTGCCACGAAATCGCCGCTGAGGATTTGCATGTAACGAGCTAACACGACTAAGTCTGCTTGGCCTTCCAGCAAGTCTAAAATCTGTTGCTCCGCCTCTGCTTTACTCTCGTGGGTCACCGGCACATAGTGAAAAGGAATACCGAAAGCATTGACCTGTGGACGTAGCGTCTCGTGGTTGCTGATCACCAGGCTGGCATGGGCCGGAAGATCGCCGCGCCGCGCCAGCCAGAGCAGTTCCATCAATACATGATCATGTTTGGAAACCAATACCGCCATGCGCCGCGGCTCATCGGCATAACTGATTTGCCACTGCATAGCGTAGGGCTCGGCTACTCGATTACGAAAGGTAGCAGCCAGGGCATCGCGACTTAAGTCGACGTGGGGCGTATGGAATTCCAGCCGCATAAAGAAATTGCCGCCTTCGGTATCCGACGAATGCTGATCCAAATCGATGATATTAGCGCCATGATGATAAAGAAATGTCGAAACAGCGCTGACAATTCCGGGTCGGTCGGGGCAGGCAATCAGTAGTCGGGCGGTATTTTCAAAGCTGGGTTGGGAAGTCATGGTTTATAGGCTTAAAAGGTTAATCAATGCACTAGGCGGGTATGGGTATAGGCTGAGAACCAGCCGAACCAAAAAGCGCGATGCGCCGGCAAGCGGTTCAGTACGCGGCCATCGGCAGTTCCGAGGCGATCTTCGCTGAGCGTCCAGACCGTTCCCTGGCTGTCTTTAACCGTGCGGTTCTGATCCCATTCCGAGAATACGACGCCCTTTGTTTCGTAAACCCGGTTAGCGCCGGATTGATCGGTCAGCACCACGAAATCGCGGCTGCCAATGCGATCTTGATACACGGGGTGACGAGCCAGGTAATCGGCTGAAATCGCCAGCGGTTGGTCGGGAGCTTGAGGAAATAATAAGGCCAGCACCTCATCTTTGTTTTTAAGCCGACCATCGCGCTTGGGCACCGTGAACATCAGTTCATCGGTGGCAAAATAGTCACGATAAGCCGCTCCTTCGCTGTAATCACGGCGATGACCGGTATCCGGAGACAATACCAGAGTATCAGGATGCCGCCGCCGCCATTCTCCCCAGGTCGTGGTCACAATAGACAGTCGCTCCAGGGTGATATCCTGTTCAGCTAGAGGACCAATGACCGGCGAACCCCACAATGTGTTCCATAACGATTGAGTCTCCTGGTCATACATCAGTTTGTTGGAACGATAGAGAAACCCGCTGGTGCCCAACTGATGATTGATACCCTTATGAGTCGTTACATAAGGAATCACGGTGCCGCACAGCGTACAGTACACGCCTGCCACCGGCACGCCGCCGATTTCATCGACAAACATCTCGTGCCAGGCCAGAATTCGTTTGGGATAGGCGCGCGCCGCACCGTTGATGGCAAGGCCGAAGACGATATTGTCGTCCTGTAGATACTCGGCTTCGGCAGCTTTTATCATATTGGGAGAACGCAATGGCGGAATACCGTCCTGGCGCACGCCGCCCCAGCGCACTTCGTCCAAACGAATTTTACTGACCCGCTCAGAACTGAAATAACCGCTGAATTTGGGATCGATCAAACCGTATAGCCGGGATTTGAACTCCGCATACAGCGGGTGATCCTGCGGTGGTCGGTTCCACAACCATTCATACCACGTATTGATGTTGTAACCGAAGTTCTGTCCGGTTTTTCGATCCATGATTTTTATGATTTCGACCGCCGTCGATGCGCCGCTGGTGAGATAAGCGGCTTCCAGGACCATAGGCGTGAAGTCGGCCTGCCAGTGGTTATCGATATAGGTTAACGCTTCGGTTCGTGTGGCCTCATCGCTCGTAACCAGTTGTAAAATTTGCTTAATGGTTTCTTGAGGGTCGGGCTCGGAAGCGGCTATAGCCACGGTACCGAGGCAACTGAGGAGCAGCATGCTCCAACTAGCAAGTAGTCTTTTCATGAGAACTCAACAGGGCATGGGTAAGTGATCCGTGCAGAGTATACCGCACGGGAATGTGGCCTCTTCGAATCACTAAGAAACCGGTACGGGTTTACGCAGCGTAGCGGTGAGCAGTATCGCTAATGCGGCTAAAGCAGCCGCCAGCCAATAGCTACTGACGAAACTGTTGCTGGCTTCGGCTAGCACGCCGGCAACGGCTGGACCCGCAATTTGCCCGATGCCGAAGAAAAAAGTAACGGCGCCGAAAGCAGCGACAGCCCGTTGTGGCCCCATATAATCACCCGCTGCAGCTGCCATGATGGAAGGAATACTCCAAGCGCATAGGCCGAATAATCCGAATGAGAGATAGAGAAACAACTCGGGCAGGGCTGCTGCCACCAAGACGTAAGACAATCCTTGCAGGGCAAAAACCAGCACCAATCCTATCTTGCGACCCAGATGGTCGGATAGCGTTCCGAATAATGGGCCGGAGAATAGGCTAAGAAATCCCAGCCAGAACCACAGTGTGCCCGCAGTGGTTTCCGCGATGCCTCGCTCCTGTACCCAGGTAGTGACGATGAAGGTGATATAGATCACGTAAGTGAAGCCGAACAGGAAATAAATGCTACCGAGGTGAATTACAATCCCGCGTTCGGGAATTAACTCAGCGGGCCTTGATGAAATCTGCGGGTTAGCTTCAGGTTGATCACCAATGGGTTCCAAGCCGAGCGCTTGGGGTGAGTTGCGAAGCCCGACAAAGCATATCGCTGCACCGCCCACCGCGATTAGTCCGAACAGCAGCCAACTGGTGCGCCAACCTTCGGCACCCATCCAATGATTGATCTGCGGAATCAGCAGACCGGTGAACATGATCGCCAATCCGTTACCGGTGACCATGAGTCCGGCGGCTTTACCGCGCCGGTTTGGCGCGAACCAGTGGC
>JAAUQA010000362.1 GCA_012032855.1 Candidatus Competibacteraceae bacterium | reverse complement strand
GCTGCACAGGAGCAGCCAACAGAAGAATCGCCTGAATCGGAAACCGCTGCACAGGAGCAGCCAACAGAAGTGTCATCCGAATCAGAGAGCGCAGCCGCCACAGCGAATTTAGAAGCCTTGCAGACACAGCTGACTGAGGCGCAACAGCAGAATAGTGAACTGACTGCCCAGCTTGAAGAAGCTAAAGCAGCGCGGGACGAGCTGCAAACCCAACTCAGCGAAGCTCAGCAAGCGACAACCGAGCTGCAATCCCAATTGGCGGACGCCACAACGAAACAAACCGATCTCGATACGCAGCTAACGACACTGCAAGCGGAACGCGACACGCTGACTGCTGAGCGAGATCGCTTGCAAGAGCAACTCACTACCCGCCAAACCGAACTAGAGCAAGCTCAGCAAGCACTGAGTGATTTGGAAACTCAGCGTGACGAACTGACGACCCGCACAGCACGCCTGGAAACGGAATTGGAAGAAGCAAAAACCCGTACCCATACCGTTGGGCCAGGCGAATCACTGTCAGAAATCGCAACCCGTTACTATGGTAGTGGTGATCGGTGGAAGGAGATTCATGAAGCCAACAGCGCGATCATCACTAATCCTGATGTTCTGGAAACCGGGATGGAGTTGAAGATCCCTTAGCATTGATCCGCGAGTGCTCGGCAAAATCGTCTCAGGCGGCCAGACGGGAGTGGATAGAGCCGTATTGGATGCGGCTCTGGATTTAGGTATGCCTTGTGGTGGCTGGTGCCCCAAAGGCCGGCTTGCTGAAGACGGCGTAATCCCCTCGCGTTATCCGCTGACCGAGACCCATTCGTCCAAATACCCCTTTCGAACCGCTTACAATGTGCGCGACTCTGATGCCACGCTGATCCTGACTCGCGGCGAGCCGACCGGGGGTACAGCGTTGACAGCCCACCTAGCAGCGTCGTATCGCAAGCCTCTTTGGGTCGTTGATTTGCAGCAAGGGTTAGCAGTTAAGCCAGTGGTTGAGTGGATAACCCGACGACCTGCAGTGCAGGTTCTGAATGTGGCAGGACCCCGGGAAAGCCAGTGTCCAGGCATTTACTCGCAGGCTTACACGTACCTGCAGGCATTGTTGCAACAATTCATCCCGCCACCGGATTAGGGCTCAATCTAGTTGCAGACTCCAATTGCATCCGATGCAGACTCGCATACAGACCATCGCGAGCCAGCAATGTTTGGTGGGTACCCACTTCCACAATCGCTCCTTTTTGCAACACCACGATACGATCAGCGCTTTCGATGGTGGATAGCCGATGCGCGACAATGAACGCGGTTCGGCCTTGACGTAGATTCTCCAACGCTTGTTGCACCTTGCGCTCGGATTGAGTATCCAACGCGGAAGTCGCCTCGTCTAAAATCAAGATCGGCGCGTTTTTGAGTAACGCGCGTGCAATAGCGATACGCTGGCGTTGACCCCCGGACAAACGGGCGCCATTTTCACCGATCAACGTATTCAGTCCGGCTGGCAGATCCCGGATGAACTCCATTGCGTAGGCTTGCTCAGCGGCCTCGATAATTTTCACCTCGCTGGCCTGGTTGCAAGCGCCATAGCCGATATTAGCCCCTACCGTGTCGTTAAACAGCACGATGTCCTGGCCGACATAAGCGAGGTTGGCGCGTAAGTCCGCCAATCGCATGTTGCGGATATCGACCCCGTCCAATAACACTTGGCCTTGGCTGGCTTCGTAAAATCGCGGCAGCAGATTCATCAGGGTGGTTTTGCCGCTGCCGGACGGGCCGACTAACGCGATGGTTTCGCCGGGCTCCACGTCCAAATCGATACTGTTAAGTGCGTGCTGGTCGGTTCCGCGATAGCGCATACCGACGTTGCGGAATCCGATTCTGCCCTCGACGCGTTCTAACGAAACAGTACCCTGATCTGCCTCCGGCGGTTCGTCAAGCAAACCGAAGATGCTCTCTGCTGCGGCTAATCCCCGTTGCAGCTGTTCATTGACCTTAGTCAGTCGTTTAATCGGCGCTAACAGCATCGCCATAGCGCCGAACAGCGAGACGAATCCCCCTACCGTCAATTCATCCGCCGCCGACTGCAACGAGGCCAGGTAGATCGCGCCGGCCAGGGCAACGGCACCTAATAGCTGGACGATCGGCACACTGGCTTCGGAGGCGATAGATAGCTTCATGCTGTAACGGCGCACCCAATTGCTGATTTTGCCGAAGCGGTTTTTTTCGTAATCCTGGCCGGCGAATACTTTGATGATTTTGTGTCCCTGGATCGCTTCGTCGACCAAATGATTCAGTTCACCCATAGTGCCTTGTAGATTGCGGCTCAGCCGACGTAAACGGCGACCGATGATTTTGACTACCAGCATGATGAACGGGGCGATCACCAGGGTAATCAAGGCCAATTTCCAATTCAGATAAAAATCCATACCAACAACCCGGCCACCGCAACGCTGTCTTTAACCAAGACGACCAAGGCCTGGGTTGAGGCGTTGGTGACCTGATTGACATCATAGGTCAGTTTGGAAAGCAGATTGCCGGTAGACGTATCGTCGAAACGCTGAGTCGGCAAGCTAAGCAGCTTGCCGAACATTTCGTTGCGCAGGTCCATGACTACCCGGCTGGAGACCGCTTTCATTGCCACCTCACCGATAAAACCGGCCACGCCGCGCACCAGAAATACGCCGATCAACAACAACGGAATGAGTTTGATGTAGAGCGGATCCTTGGCTACGAAACTGCCGTCCAACAGCGGTTTTACCAACGCCGGCAAGACCGGTTCAGTGACGGCGAGCGCCAGGATGCCAAGGATGGAGAGGGCAAAAAGGCGGCGATACGGTTTAACGTAGCGCAACAAGCGAAGATAAAGATCCTTGCTGTTCATCGGGAAGCAATCATGTTGTGGTGTCTTATGGTAACGATTGTAGCCAGTCCTTACAGCACATAGGGTACAAGGTTTCGCCGTTTCATGTTTTCAGCATCGGCCAGCCGGGACTATCGGCTTACCATCGCAGCAGATTAGCCATTCCGACGGCTCCGGCAAACTTTGACTTTTGTTGTTCAGATCGGTTAGCTTCCAGAACCAACGTCCAACCCCATTCGCTTTGAACCGCACAAACCACATGACTACTGATAAACCGATGCTGTTGAATCTGCCCGACGATGTCACTATTGCCTATCATCGCTTACCCGGCAACAGTCCGGGGGTGATATTCCTGGGCGGATTCATGTCGGACATGACAGGTAGCAAAGCGATGGCCTTGGATTCCTGGTGCCGTCAACAAGGACAAGCGTACCTCCGCTTCGATTATGAAGGGCACGGCGCCTCCAGCGGACGCTTCGAAGAGGGCACTATAGGGCGTTGGATGGAAAACGCCCTCGCCGTACTGGACCAACTGAGTGAAGGACCACAAATTCTGGTGGGCTCGTCAATGGGCGGTTGGATCATGCTATTGCTGGCACTGGCGCGGCCCGAACGAGTCGCCGGCTTAGTCGGGGTAGCATGCGCGGCAGATTTTATTGAGCCCATGTGGCAAGGTTTTGATGCGCAGACGCAGGCCCAGTGTCAACGGGAAGGTATAGTGTATTTACCCTCGGAGTACGACGCCGAAGCGCCTTACCCAATCACGTTAAACTTGATCGAAGAGGCGCGTCAGCATCAATTGCTGAACAAAGACAAGTTGGCTATACAGTGCCCTGTCCGTTTGTTGCATGGCATACGCGATCCGGAAGTCCCTTGGCAAACCAGCACCCAGGTCGCTGAGCATATACTCAGCGAAGATGTCCAAATCGTCTTGGTCAAGGACGGTGAGCATCGTATGTCTCGCGCCAGCGATTTAAGCTTGTTGACCGATTTGATTGGTGCAGTGAGCGCTGCAACCCGCAACGAGAACTCGTGAACAATGCTGCGAATTGTGGCGGTAGAGAATTTGAAAATACCCGACGGTGCTCAGCAAACGACAATATCCCGTTCGTTAAACCCAACAGTGTCGTCGATATTACATCGCCTTGAACGCTGTAACCGTCTTGAATCAATGGGTAGCGCAGAGTCACCGCTTCGATCATTGAAACTGCTATCCGCTTCAGTAATAAGCACGGGAGCGCTTGGTGTTTTGCCATAACGGGCATTATAAGTAACGGTATTATAGCGTCCCGGGACAACTTGGGCTGGCTGGGTAGGGCTGGAATATTGCACACCCTGGTCGTTAAACGGTTCAGCTAAAACCGGATTGAGCCCGCACAGCGCCAGCGTGGCGGTAAAAACAGTGGCACCTATCAGTATTTTCAACTTCACTCTCCTTACAGACTTCTGTACAGCGTTTAATGTATTGGGAGCGGCGCTAGCTGTCCGCTATCCTCTACGATTCTGTGGGATTGTAGCGAAACGGACCTGATTTACAAGTAAACTTGCCGGATGCACTTCGCCGT
>JAAUQA010000361.1 GCA_012032855.1 Candidatus Competibacteraceae bacterium | reverse complement strand
AGCAGCAATTCGAGCGCCTAGCGTGCGCGCCAATAATTGTGCGCCCAGGCAAATGCCCAGAAACGGTTTACTCGCTTCGACGAAGTCGGGAATCCAATCCAGTTGAGCACGTATGCCGGGCAATGTGGTGTCGTCGTTGGCACTCATCGGGCCACCGAATATGACTGCGCCGGAGTAATCATCCAGATGTTCGGGTAAGGGATCGCCACGCTCCACAGGACAGCAGATTTCCAATTCATACCCTCGTTCCCTGAGTTTATCGGCTACCCGACCGGGATTGGCGTTCTCTACTTGAACAATCAAGAGAATTCGTTGGTTCATGGCTAATCAACTGGCTGAAAATTCAGCCGTGCACGCTAACCGGTATCTGCGCGTGTTCTCCGTTCGCTGCCGCTAACCGGGATTGTTTAAAGGCTTTCAAATTTTCCGTAATCAAAAAGGCTAGTTCCAAGCTTTGCGAGGCGTTCAACCGCGGATCGCAATGGGTGTGATAACGATCGGCTAGCCCTTGTTCAGTAATCGCTTGGGCACCGCCGGTACATTCAGTCACATCTTGGCCGGTCATTTCGAAATGCACCCCGCCCGGATAACTGCCTTCGGCTTGATGGATAGCGAAAAAGTGCCGCACTTCATCCAAAATCTTTTGGAAGGGCCGGGTTTTGTAACCGGTAGAAGATTTTACGGTGTTACCGTGCATGGGATCGCAACACCAGACGATGCGGCGCCCTTCTTGCTCCACAGCTCGAATCAGTGTTGGCAACGCTTTTGCGATCTTTTCTGAGCCCATCCGGCAGATGAGCGTCAAACGGCCAGCTTCGTTGTTGGGATTGAGGGTATCAATCAAGCGCAATAGAGTGTCGGTGTCCATCGTCGGGCCAACCTTGACCCCGATGGGATTAGCGATACCGCGTACGAACTCGATATGCGCGCCGTCCAATTGCCGGGTACGCTCGCCTACCCACAGCATATGCGCCGAAGTGTCGTACCACCGCCCGGTCAGGCTGTCGACCCGGCATAGCGATTGTTCGTAACCCAGCAACAAGGCTTCGTGCGAGGTGTAAAACGCTGTTTCATGGATCTGCGGCACGATATCCGCTTTTAAGCCGCAGGCTTCCATAAAAGCGAGACTTTCGGTAATCCGATCAGCCATACCCTGATAGCGTGCGCCTTGCGGGCTGGCGGCGAGAAAGTCTAAATTCCAGCGGTGCACACGGTTCAGATCGGCATAGCCGCCCTGTGCAAAGGCTCTTAGCAGATTCAAGGTGGCGGCAGCTTGCGAATAAGCGCGTACTTGCCGTTCCGGATCCGTTGGCGGGCTTCGGCGGTGAAGTCCATGCCATTAATAATATCACCGCGATAGCTCGGCAGTTCCATTCCGTTACGACTTTCGAACGGCTCGCTGCGCGGTTTGGCAAACTGGCCGGCCATCCGGCCCACTTTGACCACCGGACAAGCGGCGGCGAAGGTCAGCACCACCGCCATTTGCAACAACACCCGAAAGGTATCGCGGATATTCGGGCCGCGGAATTCCGCAAAACTTTCTGCACAGTCCCCGCCCTGCAACAAAAAAGCTCGGCCTTCGCTGACTTCGCCCAATTGCTGACGTAGCGTGCGCGCTTCTCCGGCGAAGACCAGCGGCGGAAAGCTCATCAATTGCTGTTCCACCTCGGCCAAGACCGCTTTATCCGGATAATCGGGCATTTGAACCGCCGGGCGTTGACGCCAGGATTCGGGGCTCCACTGTTCAAGCATTCAATCGTCTCCCACAGGATGTTGGCATCTTCAATCCTACCATTGATTGGGTTCCTTGGGGCATCTCGACGGATACGAATGGCCGTATCTGTGCGGTCATTCGAAGAAAGAACAGGAGTGAGAGGAGAATAGGGGGATTCAGCGGACAGTTTGTGGCAATTTAGCTGCTTTGCCAAGCAGGGCACTCCGCTCGTTGGGATCGGCGATGTGTTCGGCCAAACTCTCATACAGCTCTTTTAGAGAACCGGACTTAGGCGCGGCTTTCCTCACCAACACTTTGGCGATAGGGCCCACATACGTTGTTAAATGCCGTTGCGCTGTTTCCAGGTCTTGCGCACTGAATACCGGGCGCTGTTCGGTTGGCCGTTCGGCAGGCTCACGCATGGTCTGCGTCATCCGGGTTTTGGTTTGCCTCATATCCTGTAAAAAGCGGTTTTGTTCCGCTTCCTCTGGGATATGGCTCGCTAGCGCCTGGCAGAACTGGCCCGGATCGGTCGCGCCCTGGGCCGCTTTTTTTACTATGATTTTGGCAATCGGCCCGATATAAGAGGACAAGGTTTGCACAGCCTGTCGCAACACGTCCGGATCCCAACCGGAAACCACGCTGCCTTTCCATGAAGAAGGCAAATCGCTGAACTCCGGTTTGGGTACCGGATGCTCCAGCGTGGTGTCCGGCATATCAGCCATCGCTGCTTTCAGAGCGCTGAGGAATTCGTTTGCCGTCTGACACCGATCCTCTACATCCTGCGCCAGCGCTTTCAGCAACACGGCATTGAGCGTTTCCGGAATGGCCGGGTTGAGTTCCCGCGCATCCTGCATTTGTCGACTGGCTACCTTATAGAGGATTTCGGTAAATGACTTACCGGGATATGGAATGCTGCCGGTGAGCAATTCAAACAACACTACCCCGGTAGCGTATATGTCCGCACGTCGATCAACAGTCTGGCCGCGAAACTGTTCCGGCGACATGTAACTCGGGGTGCCGATCATCATCCCTTGCTGAGTGAAGTTAGCCGTTTCGATGCGAGCGATACCAAAATCCGCCACTTTGACATGGCCGTTGTCGAGTAACATGATATTGGCCGGCTTGATGTCCCGGTGCACGATGCCGAATTCATGCGCATAGTCCAGCGCGGTGAGCACCTGGTAAATGATCGACAACGCGTCCTTTAGGTTAAACTGAACCTTTTTACGCAAATACTCGCTTAACTCTTTGCCATTGACATACTCCATGGCGATGTAAGGCATATGTTCGTGTTCGCCATAATCGAAGATGGCGACGATATTGGGATGCATGCAGCGGCCGGCAGCGCGCGCCTCCTGTTTGAAGCGACCCAACCAATCCGCTGCTTCGTCACTTTCGGCGAGATGACCGTGGACGGTTTTCAGGGCAACGAACCGCTCCAGCACAGTGTCGTAACCCTTGTACACCACACCCATAGCACCTTTGCCCAGCACGCCTTCAATGCGGTATTTACCCAACGCCTGCAGGGTTACCTTGGTCCTATTGCTGAGCGGTTCGTTCATTGATTTACTCCTCCAACATCTTCATCGCGTTTTCCAAACTCCGACGCATTCGATTGAAGGAAGCCGAAAGCGAGGAGATTTCATCTTTACCCGGTTTGACGTACTCCGGCACTTCTTCTTCACCCATACTGACGCGGCTGGCGATATTGGAAATTTTAACGGCCGGTCGAACCACCACCATGTGTAGCAGAATGTTCAATATAATCAGTATGACCGCAAAAACCGCGCCTTGCATGATCATAAAGTTAATAAATGTTTTCTCGGCCCGCTGCAATGTCAACGACATGGGAACTGTAACGACCTGCGCACCGATAATCTCATTGAGTTTCCAACCGAAACCATTGTTTTCGCCGTAGAGGTCCAACATAGTCTGTGGTGCGCGCGAGGGAACGCTATGACACCTCAAACACGCCTCGTTCTTGATCTGAATCGGTCGTGCGATACTGAGCAAGGGGCCTAAAGGTGTTTGCCGCTCGACCACCACTTCCTTGCGGTCTGAATTGTTGCGGAATTCGTTGATGATATCCGCTTCCCAATCGGTGGCCCGATCATTGGGGTTAGTCGGGTTTAGCGCGGCTTCCTTGTAGGTATAGTCAGGGAATTTATCAGTCAAGGCCTTAAAATTCTGTTGCGCGGCATAGGAAGGGATGGAATTGGGAATAAACTGCCGCTTCAGTTGCAAGGTCAACAAGGGCGTAATCTGTTTAACCGTGTAATCGCGGGTCGCCAGCGCGCTCTCCATCATGATTTCGGCTTTTTGCATGACCTCGGCGCGTGCGTTTTCCTGGACATCGCGATAAAACAGAAAAGCAGCCAAGCCCATACCGACACTGAAAGCCAGGATAAACACCAGATTGAATTTAGTTCTTAACCCCATCTTGCTCACTCTCTCGCAGTAGATAATGCCAGTAGGACACCCAGCTCTTGGGTACCCGGAGGACCACTATTTTATTGATGCCCTATTTCTATAGGACGCCTCTGTTATTTGACTTTGTTTCAATTATTTCAATGAACTATACGACTGGATGGCAGCGATTAGATGCATAAGCAATGCCAAATTTTATGCTGCGGTGGCTACGGCGGTATTCATTGGAGCGATAACAAGCTAGAAGCGGTAAACCCAGCCGTTATCCGGTTGGAGAGCC
>JAAUQA010000032.1 GCA_012032855.1 Candidatus Competibacteraceae bacterium | reverse complement strand
CAGATGATGCTGTTGAAGCGCCGTCATCATGGCACGGTTTTTGGCCAGTTGTCCCAAATGTAGCTCGGGATAGCCCCCAGGTAGATAGAGGCTGTCCACGTCGGGCAAAGTGTTATCTTGCAAGGGCGAGAAGAACACCAGTTCAGCGCCCAGTGCGCGTAAGCAATCCAAATTGGCGGGATACAGAAACGCGAAAGCCCTGTCCCACGCCACGCCAATCCTTACCCCAACTAGCAACGTTTGCGGCGTGATGTGCGTGACGGGGAAAAAAGTCACTGGCTCGGGCAATTCGGTTAAAGCAGTTTGCTCAATAGCGGTGGCGGCAATCTCTAAACGTTTTTCCAGATCGTCAACTTCTTCGGCCTGCACCAAACCCAAATGCCGGTCAGGTAATTGGATTGCCGAGTCCGAATATAGCGACCCGAAATAATGCAGATTCGTCGGCAAACTGTCCGCCAATAAGGTGGCATGGCCGGGACCGGCTACTTCATTGGCTAACACACCAGCAAACGGTAACTGTTCACGATAATGCGCCAATCCGTAGGCCACCGCGCCGAAGGTTTGGGCCATTGCCTCAGCTTGAATCAGCGCCAATACCGGTACGCCAAACAGTTGCGCCAGATCGGCGCTACTCGGTGTACCATCGAACAATCCCATGACGCCCTCAATGAGAATTAGATCGGCAGAACGCGCAGCCTCGTAAAGCAATCGCCGGCATTCAGTCTCGCCAACCATCCACAGATCTAACTGATAAACAGGATGCCCTGACGCTTGCTCCAAAATCATCGGATCAAGAAAGTCCGGCCCCATTTTGAATACACGTACCTGTCGGCCTTGTCGACGATGGTAACGCGCTAACGCGGCGGTCAGGGTAGTCTTGCCTTGGCCTGAAGCCGGCGCTCCTATTAGCAGGGCGGGGCAGGAGAGAACAGTATCGGCGGTCATTGTTTCGGTAGACGGTGTTGGCATATACGAGTTTGGTCTGCCAGGGGCATTGTTACAAACTGTTGCACAGTGTTACCAATTATTACCTGTACGACATCTTAGATTTACAGAACAAGCGTAGTTTAGGAGACGAGTAAGTAGGTCATGGCCAAGGGATAGCAATAAAACAGCTAATTAAATATAGACAAGGTAACGATAATCATGAATGCGATAGCAGAATGGTCCGATGAACTGAGTGTTGGCATTCAGGAAATTGACGAACAGCACAAAGTTCTCTTGGACATTTTAAATGAGCTGAACGATGGAATACATGGCGTGCGCCGAAAGGAAGTGCGACTGGAGATTCTCGACAAGTTAATCGACTACACGAGAATCCACTTTGCAGTCGAAGAAAGCCTAATGCGTATTTTTGCTTATCCTCGCTACGAGGAACACAAGCATGAGCACGATAAGCTGATCGGCGAAATTCATGAATTTCGCGTGCAATTCCTGGAAGACGCCAGCGCGCCGACCTATGAGTTATTGATTTTCTTGAAAAGATGGCTGGTCAATCACATCATGAAAGTCGATAAGCACTACGAAGAACATTTCCTGAAAATGGGGGTGAAAAGAACTTGGTTGAAAAATTCCTGGCTAGGGAAACTCTGGCATTGAGACCTAATAACCGCCATCCGGCTCGCACAAGCGAACCGGTATGGCGTTAGGTAGTTTTACAGCCTAGAAACCAGCACACTGGTCTTCTTTGTTGCCCCCCACGACATTGCGTGCACCGACTGGGGCCGGTTCGTTAGCCTGGCACTGCAGGTTACCGTCAACAACATTGTCGAAAACGCGCGCTTGAGCGCTATTTTGGTTGACTTTGACGTCACCATTGACGTCGCTGAAACGAATGAGAAAGGCGGCGCTATTGTCTTCCCACTCTACCGTTCCACCGATAACGCTACTCAACACGAAACTGCTTATGCTGCCATCAACGCCGGTCAATTGCACATCACCATTGACCTCGCTATCTCGAATCCGCACCCGATCAGCACCGTCGGTTTGCACGCTTCCCTCAATATAAGTGCTTCCGCGTGCGAGGAGTTTCGCACCGTCCTCAAGCTCGACATTTCCTTTCACGTAGGTGCCCGTCAATGTACAGGATTGATTGCTGGGGACAATGACGTTGCCATCCACCGTTGTCGCACCGATGCTGCCGGTACAGTCGATATCGTCCGCATAAACAGGGGCTACAGCAAATAGCGCCAGTACTGCTACAGTTTGCTTGAACATGCTTCACCTCATTGGGTTTATTGCCATTGTTGGCGAGACGAAGCCTAGCTCGGTGCACCTTCCAGCGTCTTGAACGGTAGATAAACAATAGATGAAAAATAAATAAACAGGGTAATCGTTCCCTTGGCGTTTAGGTGGAGCCTGTGTCGGGCAAAACAAAAACGCTAAATTGCCGCAACACAGTCCGCTTCATCACCGTTACAATACGGTTAAGCTCGCCTTAACGCTGTGAGTAGGCGTTACCCAGTCATCCGGTTCGAACGGGTTTTCATGAACGACATTACTTTATCACCATCACCATCATCATTATCTGCATCTCCTTTGCTCGGTCCCGACGACCCACCGTCTTTCGAGTTGCTCAATTCGAACGGCAAAGCCTCGGTGATTCTGGTCTGTGACCATGCCAGCAATGCCGTGCCCATAAATATGGACAACCTTGGTTTGGAAGCCAAGGAGTTGGCCCGCCACATCGCTTGGGATATCGGTGCTGCCGAAGTGACCCGGCACTTGTCGGCACGACTGGATGCGCCGGCGGTTTTCGGCGGGTATTCGCGCCTGCTGATCGACTGCAATCGCCCGCCCGGTGACCCGACCTCCATCGCGCAAGTCAGTGATGGCACCTTTATTCCGGCTAATCACAATCTAAGTGACGCTGAAGCTGATCTGCGTTGCGAGACATTTTTTTGGCCTTATCACCATGCGATCACCAATACCTTGGCCCATTTGTGGCGGCATGGCCGTGCGCCGGTCTTGGTTGCGGTACACAGCTTTACTCCGGAATTCGGCGGGTTACGGCGGCCCTGGCAAGTCGGTATCTTATGGAATCGTGATCCACGCCTGGCGCAACCAATCATGGAACGGCTGCGCGCCTATCCGGATCTCAATGTTGGCGATAACGAGCCCTATTCCGGACGCCAATTGGGGTTTACTATGGAAACCCATGCTGGCGCTGCGGGTTTAGCTCATGTGGAAATCGAGATTCGCCAGGATCAACTGGCCGATGCAGCGGGTTGCATCCAATGGGCGGAATTGCTCGGCGATATTCTTGAGGTGGTATTACAGGATCCCGCAGTGCATACCGTCCGCCACTACTAGTCCCATGATGGGAGGATGCCGCTATGACAACGACCACACGCAGTTATTCCGAACCCTCTTTTACCATCGGGATTGAAGAGGAATATCTGTTAGTCCTAAAGGAAACGCGGGATTTGGTCGACGAGCCGCCTCCCGATCTGATGGCCGAATGTGACCGTCAACTCACCGGGCGGGTCAGCCCGGAATTCATGCGATCACAAATCGAAGTCGGCACCCGCGTCCACAAGACGTTTACAGACTTGCGCCGCGATTTAGCCAATCTGCGTATGACTGTCGCTGAAGTCGCGAGCGGTTACGGTATGGCGCCCATTGCCGCCTCCACCCATCCCTTTGCACGCTGGCATACCCAACGTCACACCGACAAGGAACGTTACGCTATTCTTGCTCAGGATCTACAAGGCGTGGTGCGGCGATTGCTCATTTGCGGAATGCATGTTCACGTCGGTATCGAAGACAATCAGCTGCGTATCGACTTGATGAATCAGGTCACCTATTTTCTACCGCATCTGCTAGCGTTAAGTACATCTTCGCCATTCTGGGGGGGAGAGGACCTGGGACTTAAATCCTATCGGCTGAGCGTGTTCAATGAACTACCGCGCACTGGTTTGCCGGAATTTTTTGCCTCTTACGAAGAATACGAACGTCACGCCAAAATGCTGGTAGATGCCGGGCTGATCGAAGACACCACCAAAATTTGGTGGGATATCCGGCCTTCCGCTCGCTATCCGACCCTGGAGGTACGCATTGCCGACGTGTGTACGCAACTGGACGATGCGTTGTGTATCGCTGCCATCTATCGCTGTTTGTTGCGGATGTTGTACCGGCTGCGACGTCGTAATCAACGCTGGCGCATCTATGCGCAAATGTTAATCAGCGAGAACCGCTGGCGTGCCCAACGCTATGGTTTTGACGAAGGCTTGGTTGATTTCGGTCGTGGTTGTGTCGTGCCCTATGCTGATCTATTAGAGGAGATGTTCGAATTGATTGGCGAAGATGCCTGTGCTCTCGATTGCCAGGCGGAGGTTTTTCATGCGCGCGAGATCCTGCGGCGTGGCAGCAGCGCTCATCGACAATTAAACACTTACAAGGCAGCGCGGGCAGCCGGTGCGGATCGTCAGGAAGCGCTTAAGACGGTTGTAGATCAATTAATCAAGGAAACTGTGCAAAATTGCGCCAACGGCAACTGAGATTAATAGGCTTCGCCACGCCGTTGCCGGGCATGCTCGGCGAGTCGCGACATGGCCGCACCTAACCGTGGATCGCTGAACTGCTGGGCAGCATTTTCCAATACATCGACTGTTTTAGCACTCACCTGAACCCGGCGGGGTGGAGGCGCTGAGGGTTCCGGAATCGCAGGCGGAGCGATGCGAATCCAGGGGCGTGGTAGTTCGAAGCCCAGCAACTGTTGCAACGGTTCACACAACTCGGGCAAAGCAAAACGCAACCGCGTGGCCCAGGCTGATGAATCGGTTTGAACCACCCAAGCATGTTCGTCTAACCTGGCCAGGTGGCATGATGCTGTAAATAAGTCGGTAATAACGCGATAAACACCTGATTAAGCTTGGCCAGATGCAAGGTTTTGTGATCAGCTTATTTAAAGACGAGCCGGACTGTTGCATCGTGTTGCCGACACCTGTGAGTGGATTCGGCGTCGTTGGAGGAGCAACTGGCATAGCCGCCGCGGCTGGAGTTACAGGAGCGCTACGACGTCGGGACGCTGATGAAGTCTGAGCGGGTTGCGTGGGAGGAGGCGGTTTTTGCGAGGAAGGGGCGGCCCCCTTACCCTGCAAGATAGCGATAAGTTCAGTCGTGTGTTGACGCGCTAGCTGGCGCTGTTCCGCTTTCGATGTGGAGTCCGGCACGGGAAAACCGCTGGGTGAGCGTCGCCTGGTTTTGGCTTAACCGATTGAAACTTATCCATAATTGCACTACAGCTCCGCGTGTTGAGTGGGTGACTTAACGTAATCAAGCATCAATTCGCGTATGCGAACAAATCGCATTCATGAATCAATATCCCTATCATTCCGAATAATGTCAAGTGTTTCCGTATCTTACCGAGTCAGCCGGGTATCTTCCGTAGAGCGAGTCATAACGCCTGACGAATCCGCTCGGCGATTTGCTGAATCACTTCCGAATCACCGGGTCCTCGACCGTGTGCGCCGGGTCGTTCACCCTGCCGGACCGGCACAATGTGATTGTGGTAATGAAACACCGTCTGCCCGGCGGCAGCGCCGTTGAATTGGGAAATCCTCATTCCGTCTGGATTTAAGCTCTGTTGAATGGCACGGGCGAGCCGTTGAGTTGTTTGCATTACGGCGTTTAGAGCGGCTTCTTCTATCTCCAATAAGTTTTCGTAGTGCTCCTTGGAAATAATCAATAGGTGGCCGTCGCTAGCCGGGTTGATATCCATGAAGGCCAGCGTAAGCTCGTCTTCATATACCGTTGTTGCAGAAGCTGCACCTCGAGCGATTTTGCAAAAAATACAGCGATCATTGTGTGGCATGGGGATAGAACCTCATTTTCGGTGATGAGTAGGTCTGTGAAGTTTGTCATGGTAGGGCAGTGAGATATCGACGCATAGCCCAAACGGGTAAAGAAAACAATGTGAGCAATCGTTGGTCATGCCTAATGATCGTACACGCTATGTATCCCCGACAGCGGTCCATAAAAAACGCTAAAATACCCGGCACCATTGATCAATCTATTGCCAAATCCCATGATAAAAACACGTTTTGCTCCTAGCCCTACCGGTTATCTCCACATCGGCGGTGCGCGCACCGCATTATTCTCCTGGCTTTACGCCCGTAAGCACGGCGGTCCTTTCGTTCTGCGCATCGAAGACACCGATCTTGAACGGTCCACCCCGGAATCGGTTAACGCCATCCTGGAAGCTATGACGTGGTTGGGCTTGGATTACGAAGAAGGCCCTTTTTATCAGACCCAGCGTTTCGACCGGTATCGGGAAGTATTGCAACAACTGTTAGCGGCGGGCCAAGCCTATTATTGTTATTGCACTAAAGAAGAGTTGGAGGCGTTGCGTAGCCAACAGATGGCTGACAAGGAAAAACCTCGTTATGACGGGCGTTATCGCGATTATCAGGGACCACCCCGGGAAGGTGTGGAGCCGGTAATACGGTTCAAGAATCCGCTGAATGGTTCAGTAGTGCTTGATGACTTGATTCGCGGCAAGATCATCATCAACAACAGCGAACTGGACGACCTGATCATCTCTCGCGCCGATGGCAGCCCGACCTATAATTTCTGCGTGGTAGTAGATGATATGGATATGGGTATCACCCATGTCATCCGCGGCGATGACCACATCAACAACACACCCCGCCAGATCAATATCCTGCAAGCATTGGGTGCGCGTATTCCGCAATACGCCCATGTCCCATGATATTAGGCTCCGACGGCAAACGGTTGTCGAAACGGCATGGCGCGGTTGGCGTCATGCAGTACCGGGACGAAGGGTATTTGCCGGAAGCGTTGCTGAATTATTTAGTCCGGCTCGGTTGGGCGCATGGTGACCAGGAAATCTTCAGCTTGGATGAAATGATTCAGTTGTTCGAACTAACTAACGTCAATAAAGCACCCTCTGCGTTCAATACTGAGAAACTGCTGTGGCTCAACCAGCATTATCTGAAGAACGGCGATTCTGCCCATGTGGCCCGCCATTTAAGTTGGCACATGGGTCAGCTGGGCATTGATCCCAGCCAAGGTCCGGCGTTGACTGAAATCGTTAAAGCTTTTCGGGAACGCGCTAAGACACTGCAGGAAATGGCGCAGGCCAGCGTTTTTTTCTATCAGGATTTCGCGAGTTACGACGAAACCGCCGCCAAAAAACACCTAACGGCGGCGGCCAAAGATCCGCTATCGGTGCTACACACCGCTTTGGCCAAACTACCGCAATGGCAAGGTGAACTCATTCATACCACGGTGCAACAAACCGCTGAACAATTGGATCTGAAGTTGGGCAAAGTGGCCCAACCATTGCGTGTGGCGGTGTCCGGCAAAGCAGTATCCCCTCCCATTGATGTCACCCTGACCTTACTAGGTCGCGATAAAACTCTGCAACGCATCGAACGGGCGGTGGCGACAATCGAGACATGTGAGACGAGGTAAGCTCGAACTCAACTTTTCCACCTTACGACTGCCCAGCTACTGTCATCTGTTCCAGCAACAACGACCCGCAGCGAATATTACCCCGCTTGTCCACATCGTTGCCGACCGCAACGATGTTGGCAAACATCTCGCGAAGGTTACCGGCAATAGTGATTTCTTCGACCGGGTAACGTATTTCCCCGCCTTCTACCCAGAAACCGCGGCGCCACGGGAATAATCGCCGGTCACTAGATTAATCCCCTGGCCCATCAAATGGGTCACCAACAGCCCGGTGTCCATTTGCCGCAGCAGTTCAGTCAAACCGGACGGGCCGGGGGAAATGCTGACATTATGGACGCCGCCCGCATTGCCGGTGGTTTGCATGCCAAGCCGACGAGCTGAATAGCTATCCAACACATAACCTTGTAGTACGCCACCTTTGACTAAATCCCGTTCGCGGGTGGCTACGCCTTCGTTATCGAAGGGTGCGCTGCCCAACGCTTTAAGTAAATGCGGTTGTTCGTATATGCTTAAAAAGTCGGGAAATATCTGCTGCCCCAGTTGATCGACGAGAAATGTCGATTTGCGATACAACGCACCGCCACGAATAGCGCTGATAAAATGACCGAAGACGCCGCGTGCCATTTCGGGCGCAAACAAAACCGGAGCCTGGCGAGTACTCAACCGGCGACCATTTAAACGTCGTATCGCCCGCTCAGCGGCCTGTCGCCCGACCGTGTCCACCACCTCTAAATCGGTTTGATCCCGTGCTGAGGTAAACCAATAATCGCGCTGCATACCGCTGTCATCTTGCGCGATCACCGAACAACTGATGGAATGACGAGTGGTAGGATAACACCGCAAAAACCGAGAGAATTGCCGTATACTGCCTGTCCGCGAGTGCTAGTCACGCTGGCCCCCTCGGAATTACGGATGCGCTGGTCCTGACTTAGCGCCGCTGCTTCGCAAACCGTCGCTAGTTCAATGGCTTGTTCGGCACTGAGTAGCCAAGGGTAGAATAAGTCAAGATCAGGCACTTGTTTTGCTAGTTGTTCAGGGTCAGCCAAGCCGGAATAGGGGTCAGCGCCAGTATGACGGGCAATATCGCAAGCGGCGCGCACTGTATCTGCCACCGCTTCATGCTTCCAATCGGAAGTGCTGGCCGAGCCTTTGCACTGGTCGAAGTAAACGGTGATTCCTAACCCTCGATCGCGTTGCTGTTCTAGGGTGTCCACCTCGCCCAGACGGACGGTGACCGATAAGGCGCTAGAACAATTTACGGCGGCTTCGGCGGCGGTAGCGCCCTGCTCGGCGGCGACTGAGAGTGCATAAGCGACCAGGGTTTCAAGTTGCGCCTGTTCGGGGAGCGACGCTGTTTGCGGTGCGGGTGCTGACATAGGAGTACCTGTGGTTGAAGGTGATGAACGTTGATAACGATAAAGATCATTCCATTCTGACAATGATCCTGAAAAAAATTATGGCGAGCAGCGGATATGGTTATAACGGATGACCAAGAGGATGACCGTGTCGGTAACGATTTCAGCGGTCCCAGCAAAAGCCAGCTTAAACGGGAGGCGACCGCCCTGCAGAAGTTGGGGGAAAAACTGACTGCATTAACCCCCGTTCAGCTAGAGAAAATACCATTGTCTGCGGATTTGCTTGAGGCCATACAAGCGGCGCAACAGATGCGCCAACATGGTGCGCGACGGCGGCAGTTACAGTACATTGGTAAACTCATGCGCCGGATCGATACTGAGCCCATTCAGATGGCTTTGGATGGGTTAAGCACCGTTCAGAACACCGCTCAACACCACCAGCTCGAACAACTCTGCGCTGCGCTACTCGCCGAGGACGCCGCCAGTTTAAACGAATTTTTAACGCACTATCCGGATACTGATCGCCGACACTTGCAGCAGTTGATTCGCAAAGCCGTTCACGAACAGTTGCACCAGCAACCGCCACGATCAAGACGTGCGTTATTTCGCTATTTGCGAGAAGTCGTTGCTGCAGGTTAAAGTGCGTTGTCATTAGGGTGCTATGGCGTCGCCGAACCAACAGACAACGTGCATGGATCGTTTTGCTAACTGAATTAATTTTAAGGGGTAATGAATATGTCACACGTAATTGAACGAACCGAGGAACAGGCCGCGCCAGTGAGAACGGAGAAAAGCGGTGCGGAAATCTTTGTGGATGTTTTAAATGAATTGGGAGTGGAGCATATTTTCGGCCATACCGGTGGCGCTATCATTCCCGTTCATGTTGAGTTCAACACCCGGATGCGCAATCGCACCCAAGTCCCTAACTTTGTGCTGTGTCGTCAAGAAGGCGGGGCGGGCCATGCCGCTGAAGGCTATGCCCGGGTTAGCGGTAAAGTGGGGGTGGCACTGGCGACCTCCGGGCCCGGTTCAACAAATCTGGTCACGCCTATTGCGGATGCTTATAAGGATTCGTTGCCCCTGTGTCTTTATCACCGGTCAGGTTCCTAGCACCATGATCGGCAATGATGCCTTTCAAGAAGTCGATATGGTTGGCATCACCCGACCCGTATCCAAGCATAATTATCTGATCAGGGATGTGAAAGATTTGGCGCCGGTGCTCAGGCAAGCATTCACTATCGCCGGCACAGGACGCCCCGGACCAGTGGTAGTAGACATCTGTAAGAATGTGTTCTTGACTAAAACGACCCCAAGTCATGAAATCCGACCGTTCAGAAGTTACTCACCAACCAGCAACTTCGACGAAGCCAAAGCGCAAGCGTTGCTGCACGCTTTGGTCAGCGCTAAACAGCCGGTTGTGAAAGCAGGCGGTGGGATTATCGGCGCCGATGCCGGTAAAGAGCTCAAGCGATTCGTGGAGAAGTATCAGTTGCCGGTCAGCCTGACCTTCATGGGGCTGGGTTCGATCAACCACGATCACCCGCTGTTTTTGGGCATGCCGGGTATGCACGGCACGGTAGTGGCCAATAAGGTGTTGAAGGAAGCAGATTTCATGTTGGCGCTCGGGTCACGATTCGATGATCGGGTGGCAGTGAGGGAATTCGGCAAAGGCATGGCTGTCGCACATGTGGATATCGATCATGCCGAAATCAGCAAAAATATTGCCTCGCTTTACGAGCTGAACGCTAATGTCAAAGATTTCCTGGAGTATGCCAATGCTCAGGATCTCGCTGCTGGTGATACGGCGGATTGGCTGGCCAGGGTTGCTGATTGGAAAGAAAAATTGGCGTTGCGTTACCAACCCAGCGAGCACTTTGTGAAACCGCAGCACTTCATTGAGGAGCTGTCGCGGTTGACCAATAAAACCGGCATCGTTGTGACCGGCGTAGGCCAGCATCAGATGTGGTCGGCACTGTATTACAATTTCCAAGAACCCCGCCAGTGGGTCAGCTCCGGTGGGCTAGGCACGATGGGTTTCGGCTTGCCGGCTGCTATCGGGGCTTATTACGGCAATCCCGATAAGACCATTCTGTGCATCGACGGCGACGGCAGTTTCCAGATGAACCTGCAAGAGATGGCGACCATCTCGGCCAATCGGTTACCCATCAAAACCTTCATTATTAACAACGGTTTTTTAGGGATGGTTCGGCAATGGGAGGACATGTTCAGTGGAGGAATGCACTATGAAACCTGTTTGGCCCGAAATGTCGACTGCGATCCGGCTTGTGTCGAGTCCAAGGAATGCCGTATGCCCAATCCTAATTTCTTGCAGTTGGACAAAGTCTTCCCAGGGGTTCAGACGGTGAGAATCACCCGCACCGAGCAGATCATACCGGTATTGGAGCAGGTGTTGAGCGACGACAAGCCCTATGTGGTTGATGTGTGGGTGGATCGCACCGAAGACGTCAAACCGATGATACCGCCGGGTGGTTCACTGGACGAGATTATTTACGACGATATTTTAAGCCAATTTCTGTCAAAACCATGTCGCCACTAAGGTACGCAATGCGTACCTTACGTGCTTTATGTTATTGCAGCGCAGTAAGGTGCCATATTATTGGGTCATTTCTCCAGAAGACAAAACGCTGATTGCTTATGCGCTGGTTGATGAAAAATACCACAATAATTCGAATGGGCTAAGCTTCAGCTATTCACAAGGCTGCTTGAGCTCACTGTAGTAAGCCGCCAGATTTTCTATATCCGTATCGCTCAAGCCCTGGCTGATCGGACTCATCAGCGGATCTTGCAAAGTTCCGTCTCGATACGCCTTAATCTTAACCACCAAATAAGCTGCTTGCTGGCCGGCCAGATTCGGCCAGATTTCATTGCTGCTGATACCGTTAATGCCGTGGCACCCGGCACACACTGCGGCCTTATCTTTTCCGCCCTCCGCATCTCCCGCTTGCGCTACCCATACCATACCGGTCAGCACAACGGTTAACAGCAGAATTGCCAGCTTCATATATCGTCTTTTCATTGTCGATAACCTTTTCTTCTTAACGGTTGCTGCCAACGGCATCAAGTGGTAGCAGGTGCTGCTATCGCGTCGTCTTCTTCTGAAACATCATGTCTACCGGGTACTGCGGCAACGCGGGTTTCAGCTTTGCCGATAGTGAGCAGATCCCAAATCATCAACCCCACCCCAGCGGTCATCACCACACCGAAAATCTGCCGCCACACCATGCCCTGCACGAACCAGGGGTGTGACTGGGCGAGAAAATAGCCATACCAACTGGAGCCTTCCTGAGCGCGTTCGATGAATGATTGCTGATAGCCGGAAATCAGTAGCGCCATCGTCATGCCCAGCATGCCGATGCACTGTAACGCCAGCGACCATTTCCATTTCCGGCCCTTATCGGCCAAATCACCGCCCATCCAAACGTTACCACGCCACTGCTGGACAGCTAAATAAAATACCGCGACGTTGATGGTAGCGTAAGCGCCGAAAAAGGCCAGATGACCGTGCGAAGCCGACCACTGGGTGCCGTGAGTATACAAGTTGATCTGCGGCAGCGTCTGCATGAACCCCCACACCCCGGCCCCCAGAAAATTGCCGAATGCGTGCGCGATCAACCAGGCTAAAGCGGGATGATTAGCGCTCTTGAACCGATGGGTGCCGGAATCGTAGATGGCGTGAACCACCATCGCTACTAGCGGAATCGGTTCCAAGGCTGAGAAGAATCCGCCGATGGAAAACCAATATTCCGGCGTGCCAATCCAAAAATAATGATGTCCCAAGCCTAAGATGCCGGAACCAAACATCAACGCCACTTCGATATACAACCAGGTGGTAACGATTTTACGCCGGGCGCCCAAGGTTTTAATCAAGCCCCAGGCCATAATACAACCGACCAATACTTCCCACGTGGCTTCCACCCACAAATGGATCACCCACCACCACCAATACTGATCAATAGAGATATTGGTGGTATAGAACATACCGGCTAGGTAGAGACCGGCTAGCGCAATCAAGTCCAATACCAACACGCCGGAAATCCCGCTCCAACGGCCCTTCATGAAGGTGGCAGCGACATTGAAGAAGAAAATCAGCACGCAGATGACAATCCCGATGTCGGCCCAGCGCGGCGCTTCGATGTACTCGCGGCCCTCATTGATAAACCACAGGCTGGTCCAATGGCCCGCCCCGATCTGGATGAACAGATACACCAACACAACCAATGTCACCGCGCCGGTCAACACCCAAAAAGACAAATTGCCCAACTTGAGACCGACGATGGTGGTGCCGCTTTCATCTTCCAACAACCAGTAATCGAACCGATAAACCCATAGAGCATCCACACAATCATTGCGTTGATATGCACCATGCGGTTTACGCTGAAATCCAGGGTGTTATAGAGAAAGCCGGGCCACAGGTATTGCAGACCGGCCAGCAAGCCGAATAACATCTGAGCGACTAGCAACATGATCGACACGCAGAAGTATTTTACCGCCAGCTGTTGCCCACCGTTCAGATGGGCGTTATCCAATACGCCGATCGTCATGGCGTTTCCTCCTGCGCAATCGGTTTAAAGTTGTGCGGGAAGCCATTGGTATCGATAGCCGACATCCATTTCAAGAAAGCGACGATCCCCCTCGCCTCTTCTTCGGTGATACCTAGATTGGGCATTTTACGGCCAGTGCCAAAGGTGCGGGCATTACCCTCAGGGTCTTGTAAAAACGTCAGCATCAAGGACTCGCGTACCGCCTCAGAGCCCCAGCCGCGATCCAGCCAGGCTTTGGTCAGATCGGGGGCGAAATAAGCCCCATTGCCCAACAGGGTATGGCAATTCATGCAGTTCTTAGCTTGCACCGTGGTCTTTCCCAAGGTGACCAGCGCTTCAGCTTCGGCTTCGTTCAAGGACTGACCGAATAGAGGTGCTTCGTTGTCGATCACCGGCATTTGCCGATT
>JAAUQA010000360.1 GCA_012032855.1 Candidatus Competibacteraceae bacterium | reverse complement strand
AATGAGCTTGATGTCCTCAAGGGAAAGCCTGGTTTCCGATTTTGCCAAAAAACTCGGTAGCACCTTAGGGTTGAGCACTAGAACATCAATCTTGGCCTTTTGAACTGGCGCCTCCACGAACCAGCCTGGATACATTACCAGGGAGCGTACTACATAATTCTTGCCGGTAGTCTCCTGCAACAATTCTCGCAACCAACTCATCTGGGCCTTGCCCTGAAGAATGGGGTCACGGTCCGGAGCATATCCACCGACTTTCAAGTGCTCTCCATCGTACTCAATCACAGCCTGCCCTTTGCTTGGTTTGCTGATCGTCTTGGTTTCAATCGTGAACACACCGGCTGGGCCGATCAGGACGTGATCGATGTTGAATTTATCGCCTACCATATCGTGTAGAACCCGGTAGCCCTTCTCACGTAAGGCGTCCAGGTATTGACCCACAGCCTTCTCTCCATCCCGTGCCAGCTTAAGCCGTCGAAATTTCCGCCGCGCTCTAACTACCTTGAATGCGGCTATACCAACAACGAGCAACGCGATGACAGTGTATATAATTGGTTGCGGAGGCATGCTTGCAAACCATTGATACCACTCAGTAAAAGCTAGAACAATGGTGGCTCCAGCGACCACCAAATAGGGATCGACATCGTTTTCGACGAGGCGCTTCATCTCCTCATCAAGTGATTGCCCCGGATTTCTCAATGGTGCTGCTTTTAGTGGGGATTTCTTCTTCTGTGCTTTCACTGTCATGCGGGTACTGGTAACACTCCTTAAGGAAAAATTAGCAACTTAAGTTAAAGTGCGCCCTTTTGAGCAGATGAGGACGCATTATGAACAGAATCCGCGCGTTTGGACTCGGTATCTTCGGATTGGCGCTTGCTGTATTCATCGTAGGCTGCGAGAAACCTGATCCGCAATCAACCCAACCGGAACAACCGACCCAATCAGCTCAACCGGCTCAATCGGCCCAACCGCCTCAACCCATCCAACCGACGCCCGACCGACCGCGTGCCGCCGAATCTCGGCACCTTTGCCCAAGACCGCCGGCAGTTTCAGCACCGCAAAGAAATGGCTATATGAACGGGTATATTTCGATCATCGCCTGACCTTGTACTGTGGCTGTCGGTACAGCGAAGACCGCCAGGTGGATTTGACCAGCTGCGGCGTTGTTCCCCGCAAGAATGCCAAGCGTGCGCAACGGATCGAGGCCGAACACGTCTTCCCGGCCCATCAATTTGGAAATTTTCGTGAGTGCTGGCGGGAACCGGAGAAGGTGTGCGGTGCAAAGATGTCCGGTCGAAAGTGCTGTGAGAAAAGCGATCCCGTATTTATCGCCGCCCACAACGATCTGCACAATCTGTTCCCTGCCGTTGGGGAAGTAAACGGTGACCGATCGAACTTCAACTGGGGCATGATCCCAGGTGAGAAGCGGGAGTACGGCCAGTGCAATATCGAGATCGATTCCAGCATCCGCCGCGCCGAACCCCCGAAGGCGCGATGGGTGACATCGCCAGAACCATGTTTTATATGTCCGATACCTATGGGTTTCGCTTATCGCGCCAGGACCAACAGCTCTATACGGCCTGGAGTAGGATGGACCCACCTGATGCTTGGGAGATCAAGCGTAATCGACGGATTGCAGAAATTCAGGGCCTTGGTAACAAATTCATCGAAGATTATGAGGTGATTTTCGGCAAGCTTTCTGAGCATATTTCCCGGCTGGCAAACAACTACCAGGTGACCATCATCGGGGAGCGTCACCGTTACGCTGAAAGCGCGAATCTGATATACGAATTGGCCGAGCGTCTTACAGCAAGTGGCGAGTGCATTACCGTGGCACTTGAGATCGTCAGTGATCAGACTGAGGCCCTCGAATCCGCAGTGAGTGGATTGTTACCGGTATCAACCGTCCAGATTCACCCGATTATCGACAGTCCGCACTTTCGAGAACTTATTGAGAACATTCGCGATTTGGCTGATAGCGGCCGATGTTTGTCCGCAGTAGCTGTAGACGCACCCGAAGGCACTGACATTAGCCGGGATCAGTGGATGGCTGACCGCATTGCAGACCTTGCAACCAACCAGCGTGTATTGGCGCTCTTAGGTAATTTCCACGCAATGAAGTGGACCCGGTGGACCAACGGTAACGATGACCTCCACGCAGCGGAACTCCTGAAGCGGCAGAAAATCCCGGTGTTATCAATAATGCAAGATTGGCTTGGGGACTGCGAATCCCGGATCGGGCAATACATGAACATTGAAAGCCCGACCGCTGTTGCGGCCGTTAAAAAACATTATCAGCATCGCAGCGGTCCACAATCCTCCCGATTTTAGTTTGGTTGCTGATGGCGTCGTGATTTGGAGATGCGTCAACGCTTAAACACCGGACCCGCGCTAACACAATCCGCACCTATAATCACAGCAACTCCGATACGCAGTAGGATAACGTCGTGGACTATACCCGTAAAAAACAAGCAGCCGATCCGGGCAATGCCCCGGATGAGTGGGTGACCGATACCCTGGTTGCTCAGGCTCATGCCAGACGTGAGGGCGAGGAGTACCCCACTCCGGAATGGTTACTTAAGAACCTGCCTGTGCTGTTACGTGGTTTGTGTGATTTCACGCTATCTGGCCAGGCCTCGGCGCTTGAAATAGCACAGGTACTGGCATCACTCATTGATGCAGTCGAAAATGTTAAAGTCGACAAGCCAACACAGCATTGAATCGTTACCGCTCCTATGTCTTCGTTCTGATCTGTGCTGCTTTGTCTGCATGTGTTGATGGAGAACCGGAAATTCCAACAGCGCTGGCCACGCTTCATAAGCAGGCCAAAGCCGGAAATGCCAGCGCTCAGCTGGATTTGGGGATACGTTATGCCACGGGGAATGGAATCATGGCAGATGAGGCTGCTGCATTGAATTGGATTGGCCTAGCGGCCAACCAGGGTTACGCCGCCGCTCAATATGAATTGGGCAGCTACTATACGCTGGAGTCATCACGCGATGATGATGAAGCGGCCAGGTGGCTTCGCTGCGTGCAGGACACTCTCGGTCGGCGGCGAGAGGTGCCGCCACCCCGCGCCGACGAGCACTTGAGCAGGCAGCCGGCTCGTGCTAAAATCCTAAGTTCGGCGGAATTCCTTCTGCCGAAATCCCATTCATGGGTTTTCAAGAGGTTCATATGTACGCGGTCATAAAAACCGGTGGCAAACAGTATCGTGTTGCTGCTGGCGAAAAATTAAAGTAGAACAGATTGCTGCGGATGTGGGCCAAGAGATCGTGATTGACCAGGTTCTGGCTGTCGGCAACGGCACCGAGCTCAAGGTCGGCACTCCCTTGGTTTCCGGCGCAACGGTCACGGTCACGGTGTTGGCCCATGGCAGGCACGACAAAGTGCACATCTTCAAGATGCGCCGTCGCAAGCACTACCAGAAGCGCCAGGGTCACCGGCAGAATTTCACTGAACTGCAGATTGCGTCGATCGCAGGCTGAGAGGAGTAAGAGAACATGGCACAGAAAAAAGGCGGCGGCTCCACGCGAAACGGGCGCGATTCCAAGCCCAAGATGCTCGGCGTGAAGGCCTTCGGCGGTGAGCTGGTGAGCGCAGGCTCCATCATCGTGCGCCAGCGCGGCACCAAGTTCCACCCCGGCACCAACGTGGGCCTGGGCAAGGACCACACGCTGTTTGCCACGGTGGACGGCCACGTGAGCTTTGCGACCAAGGGCGCGCTCAATCGCCAGATGGTGAACATCACGCCCGTCTGATCGACGCGGTCTGTCGCGCACCGGGCTTGCTTCCGGTGCTGGCAGGATGTTGTAGAGGGCCCGCGCATGCGGGCCTTTTTTCGTGTGGGCATTTCCTGGAACAGATGACATGAAGTTTGTGGACGAAGCCACCATCGACGTCGCCGCGGGCGACGGCGGGAACGGCTGCGCCTCGTTCCGGCACGAAAAGTACAAGGAATTCGGTGGTCCCGACGGCGGGGATGGTGGACGCGGGGGGCACGTGCTGGCCGTGGCTGACGCGAGCTTGAACACGCTGGTGGACTTTCGCTTCACCCGGCGCTTTGAGGCCCACCGCGGCGAGCATGGCAAAGGCTCCGACATGTTTGGCGTCAAGGGCGACGACATCGTGCTCAAAATGCCAGTGGGCACCATCATTGCTGACGCGGAAACCGGCGAGGTGCTGCACGAACTGCTGGTGCCTGGCGAGCAGATCACGCTGGCCAAGGGCGGTGACGGTGGCTTTGGCAACATGCACTACAAAAGCTCGACCAACCGCTCACCGCGTCAAAAAGACGCCGGGGCTGGGCGGGTGAGCGCCGCACGCTCAAGCTTGAACTCAAGGTGCTGGCCGACGTTGGCTTGCTGGGCATGCCGAATGCGGGCAAGTCCACCCTGATCGCTGCCGTCTCAAACGCGCGACCCAAGAT
>JAAUQA010000359.1 GCA_012032855.1 Candidatus Competibacteraceae bacterium | reverse complement strand
TTCGAACCCTGACTCACTAATTCAGCGGTCCGGCGGTATCATCCGCAATCCAATTGAACTCTTCTATGGGTTCTGATGCTGTAACCGGTTGACTGGAAGAACGCCTAATTAAATCAATGGCCTGATTGCGGGCGATGGCGCCCATCCACGTCAGCGGTTTGGCCAGATCAAGACGGAAGTCACCGGCCCGGTTCCAAATTTTGACGTAACTTTCCTGCAACACTTCGCTGGCTAAGTCTTGGTCTTTAACTATACGCAAAACAAGACTGAATAGTTGCGCCGAGCTGGCACGATATAAACTCTCGAAAGCACGGCGGTCCTTGAGCGCACAACGGGCAAGCAATTGAGCGAGTTCTTCGGTAGTTTGCATGGATAGGAAACTATTTTTCTCGATTGTCATTGCGGGTGTGGGACGATTAGCCCTGCCGGACCAGGCGCTAAGTAATTTACCCAAACCACCCCTGCTAAGTGAAGAGTGACGGTTTGACGCGCTGCAGTCAAATCAGCGTGCCTCAACTTTATTCTCATACTCGCACAGATCGTGAATAGGACAGACGCTACAGCGAGGTTTGCGAGCCAAACAGGTGTAGCGACCATGTAAAATCAGCCAGTGGTGCGCATGACGTTTAAATTTGGTCGGCACGACCTCAAGCAGTTTTCGTTCGACGGCCAGTGGTGTTTTGCCTGGTGCCAGACCGGTGCGATTCGCGACCCGAAAAATATGGGTATCCACCGCAATGGTGGGTTCGTCAAAAGCGATGTTGAGGATCACGTTAGCGGTTTTGCGACCCACTCCCGGCAATGACTCCAATTCTTCTCGCGTGCGCGGCACCTGAACGTCATGACGATCAATCAATAACGCGCAGGTTTTAATGATATTAGCGGCTTTTGCCTTATAGAGGCCAATGGTTTTAATCCGTTCTTGCAAACCTGCTTCGCCCAAGTTCAGCATTTTCTGAGGCGTATCGGCCACGGCGAACAGGGCAGGGGTTGCTTTGTTGACGCTCTTGTCGGTCGCCTGGGCGGACAGGATAACCGCGATCAACAGTTCGAAGGCAGAGGCGTAGCGCAATTCCGTGCTCGGTTCCGGATTGGCCGCTTGCAAGCGAGTAAACAGTGTTTGGCAGTGTTCCGGTGTCATAACAATAGTTTTCAAACCATTCGCTGATCCTTACGGTGCGCAACGCCCTCTCTCGTGATGTTTTCAGAGGGTACCGATGCGACTGCTGCGGGAGGCAAATACAGCCTGATGGTCGTACCCTGGCCTACTTCGCTGTCAATGGAGATATGCCCGCCGGCTTGGCTAACCAGGCCATAAACCATGCTCAGCCCGAAGCCGCTGCCTTTGCCGTGTGGCTTGGTGGTAAACAGTGGTTCGAACGCCCGTTCCAGAACGCCAGCGCTCATCCCAATGCCGGTATCGCTGACTGCTAGCATAACGTAAGCCGTTGATCGCTCCTCCGACTCATGGCAGCTGTTCTCGGTCTTCAACGTCAACTTGCCCCCTCAGGCATTGCATCGCGGGCGTTGAGGGCGAGATTGAGCAAGGCATTTTCTAATTGCGCCGGGTCAATCAATGCCAGGGCTAAATCAGCCGCTAGTACGGTGTGGATATGGATAGTGTCTCCCAGGGTGCGACGCATTAGATCGATCATGCCGAGTACCAGTTGGTTTAAATCCGTGGGCTGCGCCTCTAATGGTTGGCGACTTGAAAAAGTCAATAATCGCCGAGTCAGCTTAGCCCCACGTTCAACGGCGTCAAGCGCTCGACGAACCAGTTGGCGTAGCGAGGAATCATCGTTGAGTTGCTCGTCTACCCACTCCAGATTGCCCAAAATGACCGCCAGCAGATTGTTAAAGTCATGCGCAATACCGCCGGTGAGCTGGCCCAGCGCTTCCATTTTATGTGCTTGGCGCAGCTGGGCTTCGTCGATTTTACGCTGGGTGATGTCTCGGGACACCACGATGGCAGCAGGATGCGTCGTAAAAGGCACCTCAATCGGCGCTGTACGCGATTCGAACCAGCGCCGCCCCCGTGTTCCCGGCAGTTCGTATTCGGTGATCTCAATCTGGCGGGTGGCCAGCGCCCTCTGAATCACTTGCAACAGAGATTCGGCCAGTGCCGGTTCATAGGTTTCGTGCAAGCATTTACCCTTGAGTGCCGTTGGCCCGGGATTGAATTGATTGTGCCGGGAAGTCAGTACCTCCAGATAACATCCCGCATTATCCAACACAAACACCGGATCAGGCAGGGCATCCACAATGGCCCGCAATCGTGCTTCGCTCTCCCGCAACGCGTCTTCGGTACGGGTGCGCACGGTAATTTCCTGGGTCAGTGAAACATTGGTTGCCGCTAATTCTGCAGTACGTTCGCTAACGCGCTGTTCTAATAAGGCATTGGCTTCACGTAATGCTGCCTGCGCGTGTTGCAGCGTAGCGCGCATGGCATTGAATGCTTGGGTCAATGCGCCGATTTCATGACTGTCGTTGTCGTCTACCGGAATATCGTGATTGAGACGACCGGACGCTAATTGTCGGGTTGCCTCGGCCAGAGAAGCGATCGGACGCGCCAAGTCTTCGGCCCGTTGCCGCGACATCGCATATGCAACGCCCAGCATGCCGATGATTAAGGCTGCCAACAACCAAACCGCAACCGCACTCGCCGCTCGCGCCGAGTTAGCCTCTCGTGTCAACAGGGCCTGGGCATCGCTCGCCAAAGCCCTGGCTAGGGTGATTGCCCGTTCCGCTAGCGGTCCGGCTTCTTGTTCCATTGACCTGAAAGTGACTCGCGCAGGCTCATTACCGGGTGTATGGGCGATTGCTTGGATTTTCCGTTGCGTAGCATATAACGCGTTGAGTAACCCAGTCAGTTCTTGCAAACGTTTCCTGCTCGCAGACCTTATCCAAACTGTGTTGACAGCCTTGCAACAAGGCTAATGCCGGTTTGATTTCATTCTTCCACGCGACTTGCCACTCCTCTAAGTAACGCCCATCGCCCGAACTCACCCAACCACGCAAACCCGCTAGAGAATGATGTACACCGGCTAAAATCTTTAGAGACGCCTGAGCTAAGGGTCCCCCCCTCGTTGGCTAACAATACGATACGGGAGCGCAATCCGTAAGTGGAGGCCAAGGCAATGCATAACATGCCTAACCCGATCCAGGCGACCGATAAATGGGAAAACAGTAAGTGCCGGCTGAGTGGCCACTTGCGTGGGGTAAGCCTAGCCATCAGCCGTTGCTGAGAACAGCGCGTAACTGAGAAAGACTGGCCGGTTTAGTCAGTGTGGAAACGGAGCGTAGGCCGTTGAATTCGGCCAATCGTTTCGCGTTGCTGGCGTAGTCCGGGCTGAACCCGGTGGTGATGATCAGATCGGCGGTATAACCTTGCTGCAATAGCCACAGCAACAACTCATTGCCGTCGAAATCAGGGATGACCATATCAAGTAGAATCGTGGTCGGTTGGAAATCGGCATAACTGTCCTGCAATGCGCGACCGCTGTCGACAACCCGGACGTCATAACCCAGATCGACGGCGACTCTACGCACGATTTCGCCGAATTCCAGTTCATCGTCAACGACCAGTAGACGTTTAGTGGTCATGATCCATTCAGGGTTAGCCGCCACAGGTTATCTATACCGCATTATACGCTGGTCCGTTCAAACATCCACATGAGCGCCGATCACCCCCAAAATCTGTTGGCCGTATTTGCGCACCACGATGGGACCGATACCCGTTACGGCTAACAAGGCCGCTTCGTTATCCGGCTGAGCAGCGGCTACGGCGACCAGCACGCGGTCGCTGAGAATATGAAAAGCCGGGACTTTGCGCTTGCGCGCCTCACTCATCGCCACGCTTTGAGCGCCGTCACTAATTCCATCGGCGCGTCTGTCGGATTAGTCGGAGTCACATTTGACGAGCGTTTGCGGGGAGTGGCAGTTACGGTGGATTGTTCTTTCGGCGGCGTATCTTTTAGTAACACCGTCGCACAGCGATCAGCGCCGCTTTGTCGCCCAGCCGGGGTCAGTTGAACCCGCCAGAATTGGATCAACTGGCCGTTTTTAGTAAACGAGTCCTTGCGTATCAACACTAGACCGGCATTGACCAGACCGGTCAGGATTTGATCGAACAGCCGCCGTTCCACTTGGGGTTCGTTGTGCCGATAGAGTTGGCCGATTGCTTGCTCATCGCGCCAACGCAACGCATCCAATAACTGCATGGCCAACTGCGTCTCGGTCGCGTTCAGGTGCCGCACTTGCTGCGCTACCGAATCAGCGGGAGCGCACACATCACACAGCCCGCAAGGCCGACCGTCATCTTCCTGATCACCGAAATGTTGCACCAGATGCAACATCCGGCAGCCATAGGCGCGGGCAAACTGAGTGATCAAATCCAGTTGCTGATTTTAGTGCTGGCATGGTCCTGATACGGT
>JAAUQA010000031.1 GCA_012032855.1 Candidatus Competibacteraceae bacterium | reverse complement strand
CGGCAGGCGGCAAGGACGGTCCGACAGGTCCGCGCGGCACGCGTCAGGGTATCAGCAGTTATAGCGATTGGTTTGCCGGCGACGAACAGATGGGTGGTAATTATTTCGGTTACGACGGCCCCTGTCCGCCGTGGAACGATTCAATCGTTCATCATTACGTGTTCACCCTGTATGCGCTTGATGTCGCCCGTTGCTCGGTCGAAGGGGAGTTCAGAGGCCCGGACGTGCTCAAGGCCATTGAAAGTCACGTGTTGGCCCAAGCCAGTCTGACCGGCACTTACAGTCTGAACCCCGAAGTCAAGGCGTGATTCGTGAAGCTCATCGAAGTTAACCTGACGTTTAAATCGCAAACTCCAGAGCCTGACAATCCTCCCTCGCCGTGCATCAACGTCTGCAAGTTGGATAACAGTACCGGTCTATGCGAAGGATGCTTTCGTACTTTAGATGAAATCGCCGCCTGGTCCGGCTACTCGGCAGCTGAAAAACGACAGGTCTTGGATCGGCTTGAGGAGCGCTGCGAGCGGGTGTTGGATGGCACTTGATTGATTCGGCAATGAATACAACCGTGCGTCCCAAACCCTTGCAGGGCATCCGGGTCTTGGATTTGACGCGGCTGCTCCCTGGCCCGGTCGCCACCCTGCATTTGGCGGATATGGGTGCGGATGTCATCAAGATCGAAGATCCCGGTGCCGGCGATTATGCGCGGGTGCTGGGCGACAAAAGCGGTCACAACGCCTGGCTGTTTTTACTGGTCAATCGCAATAAGCGGGCGTTGCGTCTGGATCTGAAACAGCCCGCCGGACGGCAGGCGTTTCTGGATTTGGCGCAGCAAGCCGACGTGATCGTCGAGAGTTTTCGCCCTGGTGTAATCGATAAATTGGGTATCGGCTACGATACCGTGCGCGTCCTGAATCCCCGCATTGTGTATTGTTCCATTACCGGCTACGGTCAGACCGGCCCCTATCGCGATCGGGCCGGCCATGATCTCAATTATTGCGGTTATAGCGGCGTGACCGACCAAATCGGCGTTCAAGCGGGCGACCCGGCGATACCCAATATTCAATTGGGCGATTTATTGGGTGGTTCGCTTAGCGCGGTAATGGGTATTTTGGCCGCCGTAATTGATGCGCAACGAACCGGTCAGGGCCGTTGGGTGGATGTCGCAATGACGGATTGTCTGCTGGCACACGCTATTTTTCCGCTGATTGCGCAACTGGCAGAAGGCCGGACCCGTCCCCGTGGTCAGGACTTTCTCTCCGGCGCATTGCCGTGTTACGGACTATACGAAACTGCCGATGGTCGCTACATGGCGGTAGGCGCTTTGGAGAAAAAGTTCTGGACCTTGTGTTGCCAAACCCTGGGGCGTCCCGAATTGGCTGAACAGCACTGGGTATTCGGCGAAGCAGCAGGAACAACCCGCGCAGAGTTGGCTGCTATTTTCAAATCTCAGCCGCAAATTTATTGGACTGAGCTGTTTGAGAACGTGGATTGTTGTGTCACGCCGATACTGACATTGGCCGAGTCGATGACCAATGAACAATTAGCGGCAAGAAACCTGTTCGTTGCTAGCGAGCATTCAATCGACGGGCCGCTGACTCAGTTCGCTTTGCCGATCAAATTCAGCGAATTTGAATTTTCGATTGAACGGGAAGCTCCTGCCGTAGGCCAACACAACGAAGAAATTCTTGCACAAGCCGGCTTCAGCGCGGAACGAATTGCCGAATTACGCGCGGCCGGAGTGATCTGAAAATCGTGAATTGACATTTCCATTATTGGGCGTTAGCCCACCGTGAAACGATTGAAACAATTTTGTTCTATATTGAAAAAATTGAAACAATTTCTCGCTGGACAGCGAAATTTTTCTAGTTAGACTGTTTAGAAAGTAAAAAAACTTAAAAAAAGTGCGCTATAACATGACTACCAGGGTTTAGCGGCAACACGCTTCCCTCCACATTCCAACCTAGTAGATACCCTTTTACCTGGAAGTTATACGGACTCCCTGCGGCGCGGGAATGTCTATACTTTTGATTGGACGAGATTTCCACCGATCAATGTGGCGAAGGTGCTATGGCTGTCATCGAAGTCGAACAACTCCTGCAACCGATCTCTCCCGACGCCCCATCCGGCGAGGACTTGGAATACGATACCGAGTTCGAAACCCTGGAAACGGACCTGCAAGGCAAAGCGGAACAGCAATATGGTGATACGATCATTCCGGCTGAGGAACCGGATTGGCGTGATATACAAAAACGGGCGCTGAAATTGCTGGCACGCAGCAAGGATTTGCGGCTATCGGTTTACCTGATTCGCGCGTTGTTCAATACTCACGGGTTCGTCGGCCTGGATGAAGGTTTGGCGCTACTCAAAGGGTTGTTGGAAACCTACTGGGAAAGCGTATATCCGCAACTTGACCCCGAAGATGATAACGATCCCACTATGCGTGCCAACATTCTGGCCTCGTTGTGTGATTGGGAAACCATTCTGATCAAGCTGCGGGAAGTGCCCCTGGTTAACAGCCCGCTCGTTGGCCAGTTCAGCTTACGCGATATCGATATTGCCACCGGCGTTCAGCCACCGCCGGCTAATTCTGATGATCCTCCACCGGATTCAGCCACTATTGATGCAGCCTTCCTGGATTGTGCAGCAGAAGATTTGCAGCAAACTGCTCACGCAGTAACTAACGCAATCGAAAATGTCAACGCTATTGACGCGTATTTTACCGATCAGGTCGGTGCCACTAATGCGCCTGATTTGAATCCGCTGGTACAAGCGTTAAAAGAGGCACAACAAGTGCTTTCTGAACGGTTGAGCCGACGTGGTGTCGACGATGTCTCATCGGGGGAGTCCGTTACCGATGAAACAGTTGACACGCAAGAAGGGCAGAGTGTCGTGGCGGTGCGAGTCGGCGAAATTAACAGTCGCAGCGACGTGATCCGCATGTTGGATAAAATCTGTGATTTCTACGCTAAGCACGAACCATCGAGTCCGGTCCCTATGTTGCTGCAGCGCGCCAAACGCTTGGCTGCAATGACATTCTTGGATATTCTTCGCGACCTGGCTCCGGACGGACTGCCTCAGGCCGAGTTGATTCGCGGTCCTGAAGAAGGCGCAAAACCCAGCGAACAATCCAGCGGAGATTCTTGGTAGTTTTCATACCAAGTGATGCTTATTCAACTATCTTCATAGCCGCTCCAGGCGGAGTGGTGCAACCAGAGGGTGTGTTTCATGGCCAAAGAAAGCAGCCAAAAATTTATTGCCCGCAACCGCGCTCCACGCGTGCAGATTGAGTATGATGTTGAGGTCTATGGTGCTGAGAAGAAGGTACAATTACCCTTTGTAATGGGGGTCATGTCCGATCTCTCCGGCAAACCCACCGACCCCCTGCCACCGGTAGCCGACCGCAAGTTCCTGGAGTTCGACATTGATAACTTCGATGATCGGATGAAAGCAATGAAACCCCGGGTTGCGTTTCGGGTACCTAACGCGATCACCGGCGAGGGCCAGATCGGTGTCGACTTGACCTTTGAAAGCATGGATGATTTCTCGCCCGCCGCGATTGCCCGCAAGGTCGACGGGGTCAAGGAATTGCTGCAGGCTCGCCAGCAGTTAAACAACTTAATGACTTACATGGACGGTAAAGTCGGGGCAGAGGACTTGATCTCCAAAGTCCTGCAAGACCCTAGTCTGCTGAACGCCCTGGCTGCGGCACCTAAACCGCAGGGCCAGGAACCCGCTCAGGAACCCGCTCAACCCGCCGAGGAGTAATGCACCATGGCAGATGAAGCAACCTCCGCTGCTGAACAAGCGCAAGCCGAAACCGGTACTCTGGAAGTCAGCGACTTCGGCTCCCTGCTACAAAAAGAATTCAAGCCCCGTACCGATCAAGCTCGTGAAGAGGTGGAAGGGGGCGGTCAGGACTCTGGCGGAACAAGCCCTACAAAACGCCTCCCTGGTTTCCAATGATGTACTGGACTCCATTGAGGCAATGATCGCCGCCCTTGATAAAAAGTTGACCGATCAGATTAACCTGATCATGCATCACCCGGATTTTCAGCAATTGGAAGGCGCTTGGCGCGGTTTGAATTACCTCGTCTTCAATACGGAAACCGACGAGATGCTGAAGATTCGGGTCATGAATATCTCTAAGGACGAGGTGCGCAAGAATCTGCGCAAATACAAGGGCACGGCTTGGGATCAAAGCCCGTTCTTCAAGAAAATTTACGAAGAAGAATACGGTCAGTTCGGCGGCGAACCTTTCGGCTGTCTGGTGGGCGATTACCACTTTGATCACAGCCCACCCGATGTGGAACTGTTGCGTAATATCGCGCAGATCTCCGCAGCCGCACATACCCCATTCATCGCCGGCGCATCGCCGACGGTCATGCAAATGGACTCCTGGCAGGAACTGGCCAACCCGCGCGATCTGACCAAGATATTCCAGACCCCGGAATATGTCGGTTGGCGCGGACTACGTGACTCCGACGATTCTCGTTATATCGGCTTGGCGATGCCGCGTTTTCTGGCGCGTGTGCCCTATGGGGCGAAAACCGATCCGGTCGAGGAATTCGACTTCGAAGAAGATACCGAGGCGGCGGATCACAACAAATACACCTGGGCCAATTCCGCTTATGCTATGGCGGTAAATATCAACCGGGCCTTTAAGTTATACGGCTGGTGCACCCGCATTCGCGGTATCGAATCGGGTGGCGCGGTCGAGGAACTGCCGTTTCATACCTTCCCGACCGATGATGGCGGCGTGGACATCAAATGCCCCACCGAGATCGCCATCAGCGACCGCCGCGAAGCGGAACTGGCCAAGAACGGCTTTATGCCGCTGATCCATAAAAAGAACTCGGACTTCGCCGCCTTCATTGGTGCGCAATCCTTGCAAAGACCGGCCGAGTACGACGACCCGGATGCGACCGCCAACGCTAACCTATCGGCCCGCTTGCCGTATCTGTTCGCCGTATGCCGGTTCGCCCATTACTTGAAGTGCATCGTGCGCGACAAAATTGGTTCCTTCAAGGAACGGGACGATGTGGAGAAATGGTTGCAGAAGTGGATCACCCAATACGTGGACGGCGATCCCGCCAATTCCACTGAATCCGTCAAAGCGCGCAAACCGCTGGCTGCCGCGCAGGTCACGGTCGAGGAAGTGGAAGGCAATCCCGGCTATTACAGTTCCAAGTTCTTCCTGCGACCGCATTATCAATTGGAAGGACTCACGGTATCGTTGCGGTTGGTTTCTAAACTGCCATCAGTGAAGGGCACCGGATAATGCCGGTTGCGGTAAAGACGCACCTGGTCCGGAACCAGCAGCTGTTGTGATCCGGAGTCGGGTCAAAGTGAATGACCTGTTCATTTTGACCCGCTCAATCATTCAGGCTGGCGTGTATACAAGCCTGTTTTTTATAAAAATTAATAATAATCAAATATTTATAATATTGGCACAGCCCGTGCTAAATAGTAATTACCAGCCAGGAAGCTGCGACCTCTAACCCGGTTTGAGTAGAGGCTCACGCAATAAGCGGACATCCGTACTCACGGAAGGAGAGGTGTCTTGGTCGCAGACCGCCGGTAAATTTAGGCTAGGCGGCTGCAAACAAACTAAACCCAAATTATTTTGAGGAGACGTATCATGGCTGTTGACATGTTTTTGAAGATCGAAGGTGTTAAAGGCGAGTCCGAAGACGCCAAGCACAAAGGTGAAGTGGATGTATTGTCCTGGAGCTGGGGTTTGAGCCAAGAAGGCACCATGTACATGGGTGGCGGTGGCGGTACCGGCAAAGTGAACGTGCAGGACATCACCATCATGAAGTACGCTGATGCATCGACCACCAATATGATGCAAACCTGCTGCACCGGTAAACACTATCCGAAGGCCCTGCTGACGGTGCGTAAGGCTGGTGGTGAGCAGATCGAGTACTACAAGCTGGACATGACCGACGTGATTATTTCCAGCTACCAGGTTTCCGGCACGCAGGGCGACCGGGTTTCGGAGAGCCTGACCTTGAACTTCGCCAAGTACGAATGCACCTATGCACCTCAGACGAAGGAAGGCGCGGCCGGTGCGGAAATGAAGCAAGGCTGGGATGTCAAGGGGAATGTGCCCGTCTAATTGGGCTTCTGATTGAGCGCGGTCGTCGGCATGGAGCGACGACCGCGCTGCTATTGGTTTTCCGCTTCCCTTCATTAACCGCCAGTTGATTGACCAGGAGTTTGACCATGATCCTTTCAGAGCAGAGTCTACGGGAAGGCAATCTCGACGAGTCTCTGGCGCAGCTACAGGAGCAGGTGCGCAAGAATCCGGCTAAAGCCGAGTACCGGGTGTTTCTGTTTCAGCTCCTGGTTGTGTTAGGTCAATGGCAACGGGCGTTGACCCAATTGAACGTGTTGGGTGAAATGGATGCGTCCACCCTGGCTATGGTGCAAACTTACCGCGAAGCACTGCGCTGTGAAGTGTTACGCGCCAAGGTATTCGCCGGGGAACGCTCACCACTGATATTCGGTCAGCCTGAGGAATGGGTCGCGTTGCTGTTGGAAGCAGTGCAGTTGACCGCCCGAGGCCACTATCAACAGGCCCAAACGGTGCGCGAGACGGCCTTCGAGACCGCGCCGACCACGGTCGGGACTGTGGATGGCCAGCCCTTCGAGTGGATTGCCGATGCCGATACCCGCATGGGGCCGATGCTCGAAGCGATTGTCGATGGTCGGTACTATTGGATTCCATTTCAACGGATTAGCAAAATCACTCTCGAAAAGCCCGAGGATTTACGGGACATGGTCTGGACGCCGGTGCAGTTTACTTGGTCCAATGGCGGTGAAACCGTCGGCCTGATTCCGACCCGTTATCCGGGTTCGCAAGACAGTAACGATGACCAAATCCGCCTAGCCCATAAAACCGAGTGGAGCGAACACGAAAGCGATACCTTTCTAGGCTTGGGACAACGGGTATTGGCGACTGACGTTGCCGAATACCCGCTGTTGGATATCCGGCTGATTGAGCTGGATACTGCTGAGGATGTGACCGAAGCAGCGCCTGCAGCAGAAGATTCCGATGGCTGAACTGACCCCGCAAGAACGTCTGCAACCTTGTTTACTGGACCGGCTGGCTGACGACGAGCCGGACAAAAGCAAGGAATCGCGCGACCGGCGGGTGATTTCGGTGCGCAAACTGCGTGAATCGGTGCTGCGCGATTTGGCTTGGTTGCTCAATTCAAGCAATATGGCGGAACGGGAAGATTGTGAGGAATTCGCTTTCGTGCCCAGTTCCGTGGTGAATTTCGGGATGCCGGCATTGGCGGGCAACACCGCACATAGCGTTGATCTGGTCGAAATCGAACGTATTTTACGCCAGGTGATTTGGGATTTCGAACCGCGCATCATGCGCAACTCACTGAAAGTGCGGGCCGACCTGGACGCCGACCAAATGAGCCACAATTGCCTGACTTTCGAGCTAGAAGGGCAATTATGGGCACAACCCACCCCAGAGCATTTGTATTTAAAGACCATCATTGATCTGGAAGGCGGTAAAGCAACCATCCTCGAAGCTAGCGGACCCGGGTTGCATTAATGGATCCGCGGCTGGTCCAGTACTACAATCGCGAATTACAACATCTACGTGAATCGGTGGTGAGTTTGCCCGCGAGTTTCCTAAAATCGCCGGGCGGTTGGGTCTGGACGCATTCGAATGTGCCGACCCTTACGTCGAGCGTCTGTTGGAAGGCTTTGCGTTTCTGGCGGCGCGTGTTCAGCTCAAGGTCGATGCGGAATTTCCGACCTTCACCCAGCATATGCTGGAAATCGTTTATCCCCATTATTTGGCGCCAACACCATCAATGGCCCTGGTGCAGTTCCAACCCGAACCCACTGAAGGCAGTCTGGAAGCAGGATTCTCGGTACCGCGTAATACGGTATTACGCAGTCTGCTGGGACGGGATGAACAGACATCGTGTGAGTATCGCACCGCTCATGACGTAACCTTGTGGCCGTTGGCCATCAGCGAAGCCGAATATTTCACTGGTAAAGAGCCCGTTGCTTTTCTCGACCTGCCGCAGTTGAGCAAGGTGCGCGCGGGTATCCGACTGCGCTTGCGCACTACTTTGCCCGGTCTGGCTTTCAAGAAACTACCGCTGGATCGCTTGCCGCTCTATCTGCATGGCAGTGACGAACTGCCCATGCATCTGTACGAGCAGCTGCTATCCAATGTGATCGGTATGGTCGTGCGACCGCCCCGTCGGCCCGCGAGTTGGGAAGACGTCATTTATGAACGGCCGCGTATCCAACGGATGGGATTCGCCGATGGGCAGGCCCTGCTACCCTACAGTCCGCCGTCCTTCCAAGGCTACCGTTTGTTGCATGAGTATTTCGCCCTTCCGCAACGGTTTCTATTCGTGGAGTTAACTGACTTGGGCAAGGCGGTGAAACGGTGCCAGGACAGCGAGTTGGATATCATTCTATTGCTCGATACCATTGATCCGTTGTTGGAAAATAACCTGAGCGCGGAAAACTTTTCTCTGTTCTGCTCCCCGGCGATCAATCTATTCCCCAAACGGGTGGACCGGATTCACTTGACGGACCGCTATGCCGAGCATCATGTCGTGCCGGACCGGACCCGGCCTATGGATTTCGAAGTCTATCGACTGACGCGGGTAGCCGGCATCGGTACCGATATCGATAAGGAACAGGAATTCCTACCGTTCTATTCTTCCGATGATTTACTCAACCCGGACGAGCAAAAAACCTATTACACCGTGCATCGTATGCCGCGCTTACCCTCATCACGACAGCGGCGACACGGTGCCCGTTCCAGTTATCTGGGTAGCGAAACTTACCTCGCTCTGGTCGACGGCAACGAAGCTCCCTATCGCGGCGACATGCGCCAGCTGGCCATGACCGCCCTATGCACAAACCGGGATTTACCGCTGCAAATCCCTATAGGACAGGGTGAAACCGACTTCACTTTGGAATCGGGTGCTCCGGTTCATGCAGTGCGTTGCCTAGCCGGTCCAAGTCGACCTAAGCCGTCTCATGCGCAGGCCGAAACGGCATGGCGTATCATCAGCCATTTATCGCTGAATTACTTGTCGTTGTTGAACACCGACGAAAAACAAGGCGCTATGGCGTTGCGGGAATTGTTGTCGCTGTACGGAGATATGGCCGAAGCGCCGGTGCGCAAGCAGATCGACGGGGTATTGTCGATCGTCGCCAAGCCCATCACTCGACGGGCGCCGATACCGGGACCGATCACTTTCGCTCGTGGCATGGACATCGGTGTTACCTTCGACGAAACCGCGTTCGAGGGTAGCGGTATTTTCCTACTTGGCGCAGTGCTGGACGAATTTTTTGCCAAATATGTATCGATTAACTCTTTCACCGAAACAGTCGTCAAATCTTCCGAACGAGGCACAGTGATCCGATGGCCGGCCAGGATCGGGACCCGTCACGTGCTGTAGCGCTGGAACAAGCGCTCGCGCGAGACCCCTATCATTTTGATTTCTTTCAGGCTCTGCGCCATTTCGAATGCGCGTATCCAGACAAACCACGCATCGGTGAATCGCGTCGTCCAACTGACGACCCGGTGCGCCTGGCTCTGGAACCCAGCATGGCCTTCGCGCCCTCTACATTGGCTAAATTCAAACCCGGTTCGGAAGGCCGACCTCCACGACTGACCCAATACTTCCTTGGGTTGCTGGGTCCTAATGCGCCTTTGCCCTTGCATTTGACCGAATACGGCCGGGATCGCCTGTTGCATCACCACGACCCCACCTTTGTTCGTTTCCTGGATATTTTTCATCACCGTATCTTGTCGCTGTTTTATCGGGCCTGGGCCGATGCGCAACCAACGGTTAATTTTGACCGGCCCGAATCGGACCGATTTGCACTGTATATCGGTTCACTCTTCGGCTTTGGCATGCCCTCGCTGCGCCGGCGCGATGCTGTCACCGACCGGGCAAAATTCCACTACTCCGGACACTTGGCCTGTCAGAATCGACATGCCGCAGGTCTGGAAGCGCTGCTGGGCGATTTTTCAAACTGCCGATCAAGGTGCAATCGTTCGTGGGGCATTGGTTGGTGCTATCCGAAGAAAACCGCTGCCGGCTCGGCGAATCCCGTGCCACCGGTGTTTTGGGTGAAACCGTCGTGATCGGCGAGCGAGTCTGGGATTGCCAAAGTAAATTCCGGGTCACAATCGGCCCCATGAATTTATCTGATTACCGACGCATGTTACCCGGTGGTGACAGTCTGAAGCGACTGGTCACCTGGGTGAGAAATTATATCGGCGACGAACTGGTGTGGGATGCCAACTTGATCTTGAAAAAAGACGAAGTGCCACCGCTACGCATGGACAGCAGCTTAGAAGGAACCGGGATCGCCTGCCTAGGCTGGACTACCTGGCTGACCGCCGGCGGATTGGACAGAGATGCCGACGAACTCAAGCTGGATGCGTTGGCTTACGAAAGCTGATGGTAGGGTACGCATTGCGTACCTTTTTCGGTGGGTAGCAATGATGAATGGGTACTACCGAGAAAAATAGCAGATTACAGCGAATTTCAGGGTGGGCATAGACCGCCTGCGGTGAACCGATAAAAACGGTGGGCGGTGCTCACCCTACTTAGATAAACCATCATAACGGGAGTCAGCCAATGGCGGAGATCAGTCGTGTCGCCCTGTTCGGCAAGCTGAACAGCTTGGGTTACAAAGCCATCGAAAGCGCCACCGTATTCTGCAAAATGCGGGGCAACCCCTACGTAGAATTGGTGCATTGGTTCAATCAGATTCTGCAATTACAGGATTCCGACCTGCACCGGATCGTTAAACAGTTCAACCTCGAACCATCCCGTTTGGCTAAGGATTTTACCGACGCTTTGGACCGGTTACCGCGCGGCTCCAGTTCGATTTCCGATCTGTCCTCGCATGTGTGTGAAGCCGTCGAACGGGGTTGGGTGTATGGCACCCTGATGTTCGGCGAATCACAGGTGCGCAGCGGCTATTTAATTATCGGGATTATGAAAACCCCAACCTTGCGCAATGCCTTGCTGAACATTTCCAAGGAATTCGACAAGGTCAAACCGGACATGCTGACCGATCGTTTCGATGAGGTGGTTGGCGGCTCACCGGAAGACGCCATGCACTCAACCGACGGTTTTCAAGTGGGCGGCGGCGCAACGCCGGGTGAGGCCAGTGGCGCGATGGCGCCGGCCCAGATGGGTAAGCAACAAGCGCTGAAGCAGTTTACTGTCGATTTAACCGACGAGGCCCGTGGCGGCGATATGGACCCTATCGTGGGCCGCGACGAGGAAATCCGCCAAGTCGTCGATATTCTGATGCGGCGGCGGCAGAATAATCCGATCCTGGTCGGCGAGGCGGGTGTCGGCAAAACCGCTGTAGTCGAAGGTTTTGCGCAACGCATCGCGCGTGGTGATGTGCCGCCGCCCTTGCAAGACGTCGCGCTGAAAACCTTGGATATTGGCTTATTGCAAGCCGGCGCCAGCATGAAAGGCGAATTCGAAAACCGCCTCAAACAAGTGATCGAAGAAGTCCAGTCTTCGGAAAAACCGATAATTTTGTTCGTCGATGAAGCGCATACCCTGATCGGCGCGGGTGGTGCTGCGGGCACCGGCGATGCCGCCAATCTGCTGAAACCGGCTCTGGCGCGCGGCACGTTGCGCACCATCGCCGCCACTACCTGGGCAGAATACAAAAAACATATCGAAAAAGACCCCGCCCTGACCCGACGTTTCCAGACGGTTCAAATCGATGAGCCGTCCGAGGAAAAATGCATTTTGATGATGCGTGGCCTCGCGTCCACCATGGAAAAACACCATAACGTGCAAATTCTGGATGAAGCCTTGGAAGCCACTGTACGCCTATCGCATCGTTATATTCCGGCCCGCCAGTTGCCCGACAAAGCGGTTAGCTTGCTGGATACTTCAAGCGCCCGCGTGGCGATCAGCCAACATGCCGTACCCGCCGAGGTGGATGACAGCCGCAAGCGCATTGATGCGTTACACACCGAGTTAGCCATCATCAATAAGGAAAAGGCGATGGGTATCGCGACCGAAGAGCGCGAAACTGCAGCGAATACCGCGTTGGAACAAGAACAATCCCGGCTGGAAGCACTGGAAGCACGTTGGCAACAAGAAAAAGATCTGGTCCAAGAGATTCTTGAATTGCGCGCCCAGTTGCGCGGCGATCAGCACCCGGTCGAGGGCACCGGCAGTGCATTGGAACAAGCGGCTGCGGACGAGCAAACGACATCTACCGAAGTGGCCGAAGCGCCGGTTGATCCAGTGCAGCGTGCTGAGCTATTGGAAAGGTTACACGATTTGCAAACTCAGCTGCATGATTTGCAAGATGAACACCCGTTGATGTTGCCGAGCGTGGATGCGCAAGCAGTTGCTTCCGTTGTCGCTGATTGGACCGGTATCCCAGTCGGACGCATGGTCAAGAACGAGATCGAAACGGTGCTGAATCTGCCCAAGATTATCAGCAACGCATTATCGGTCAGGATCATGCGCTGGAGATGATCGCCAAACGAATCCAAACCTCGCGCGCCAGCCTGGATAATCCGAACAAACCCATCGGGGTGTTCATGCTGGCCGGCAGCTCCGGCGTCGGTAAAACCGAAACCGCGCTGGCGTTGGCTGAAGTGCTCTACGGTGGCGAAGACAATGTCATCACCATCAATATGTCGGAGTTCCAGGAAGCGCATACGGTATCGACATTGAAAGGTGCGCCCCCTGGGTATATCGGCTATGGCGAAGGCGGTATTCTGACCGAGGCGGTGCGCCGCAGACCGTATAGCGTAGTGCTGCTGGACGAAGTCGAAAAAGCCCACCCGGATGTGCATGAAATCTTCTTTCAGGTTTTCGACAAGGGCTGGATGGAGGACGGCGAAGGCCGGTTGATCGACTTCAAGAATACGCTCATCCTACTCACCACCAATGCCGGTACCGATTTGATCATGAATATGTGCCAAGACCCGGATCTCATGCCGGCACCGGAAGGCATCGCTCAGGCATTGCGCGAACCGTTGTTGAAAGTATTTCCCGCGGCATTGCTGGGTCGGTTGGTCACGATTCCGTATTATCCGCTCAGCGATGAGATGTTGTCGGCTATCACCAAGCTGCAATTGGGTCGTATCCAGAAACGCATTGAAGCTAATCATAAAGTACCGTTCAGCTATGACGACGATGTCATCAAGCTGATTGTTGAGCGGTGTACCGAACTGGAATCCGGTGGTCGGATGATCGACGCTTTGCTTACCAACACCTTATTGCCTGCGATCAGTCAGGAGTTTTTGACTTGCATGATTGAAGGCAAACCCGTCGAACAGGTAGCGGTGAGGGTGAAGGATGGGGAGTTCGATTATTCGTTTGAATCCGCAACGGAATCAGCGACAGAGTCGGTACCAGAAACGACACCGGACAGCACCGCAACCTAGTTGCATTGCTAAACAGGCAACTCCGGCGGTTCAAAATAATCAAGACGTTTGTTTTGAACCGCGTTCTCGGCTTATCTCCGAAACTTCCCGAAACTTTCTAAACCAGCTGTCTACTCCGTGTCAGTCTTCTTAAGCAGCCATTTTGACCCGATCAAAGTGGCCTTAATCGTTCGAAATGGTCCGATCAAGATGATTTTGCATATGCCTAGCCATAGTCGAGAAAACTGCTCAGGAACGGGTTTGACCGTGGCGACGATGAACGCAGGCAAGCCTGGCATGTAATTAGGATATTTGGGATTGGTTGATTGACGTTTGCTGAACGTCATCCCCTTTTTTTCCGAATTCACCACAC
>JAAUQA010000358.1 GCA_012032855.1 Candidatus Competibacteraceae bacterium | reverse complement strand
GCGATCAGCGATGACGAAATTGGCGCGGAGGATTTCGAAACAGTGGCAACTTCTATGACTTTGTCTGCGAGAGACAGGCTGCTTGACCATATCTCATCGCCCATTTCTTAACGAACGGGGAGCATCAAGTAGTTCTCCAAGAAAGCAGGGATGCGTTGTTCCAGCCAAAAACGCGCCCGCCACGGCCAAGCCCCGGTTACAAAACCCACATGCCCGCCGGTACGACTGAGTTCCAAGATCACGCTCTCCGCCAGTTCATCCGATGAGGGCAAGACAGAAGGCAGCATAAACGGGTCGTCGACTGATTGTACAACCAGTGTCGGTGTGCGGATGCCGCCTAGATAACGCCGACAACTGGCACGCGCATAATAATCCTCGACGCCCTGGTAGCCGTGCAAAGGAGCCGTTACCCGATCATCGAACGCATAGAAATCGCGTAGTTCGGCCATTTCGCGCAACGGCATGGGGATCGGTATTCCAGCGCGTTGTTTGCGTCGGTAGTTGGCCCGTAACTGGCGTAACAAATGCTGTTGATAAAGGCGGGAAACGCCTTTTTGTAGCCGTTGGGCCGCCCCATCCAGTAAAAACGGCACCGAGACGGCGACCGCCGCCCGGGGCAGAATGGTTGCGGATTCACCCAGCCACTTAAGCAAGGCATTGCCGCCCAGCGAATAGCCGACACAGGCTAACGGCGTTTCCGGTTCGCGCTGACGCAACCAATCGATCACATAGGCGATATCTGCTGTATCACCGGCATTGTAGCTGCGCGTCAGGCGATTGGACTCGCCGCTGCAACCGCGAAAATGCATCACCACGCCCCGCCATCCTCGCGCTGCCACAGTCGCTAACAGGCCGCGAGCATACCCGGAATCGCTAGACCCTTCCAAGCCATGCAGCACCAACACAATCGGCCCGTTCTGCCCGAGTGTCCAATCCAAATCCAGAAAATCCCCATCCGGTAATTCCAACCGTTCCCGGGCCGTCTTGGCGGGCGGGGCTTAAAACGAAACAACGACGGCCAGATGGTTTGGCAGTGCGGACCAGGCAACCACCAAGCGGGATGAAAATCGATATAACGAATCATTCAGAATGAGCCAGAGTTAGACCATGCAACGCCGTAAAATGACTAGAATCATCATAATGAAATACCACTGTTGTTGCCCTGTTTCGCTGAAACACCCCTGTTCAAGGTAATGCTCGAATGCAGACATTAGAAGACCAATTGCCCTACCTGCAACTGCTGGGGAAAGAATACCCATCCATCCAGGCTGCCTCGGCAGCCATCATCAACCTTAGCGCACAGCTCAATCTGCCCAAGGGCACTGAGCATTATCTGTCCGATATTCACGGCGAGTACGAAGCGTTTCGGCATGTGCTCAGAAATGGTTCCGGTTCGATCCGCCGCAAAATTGAGGAGATCTTTGCCGATAGTCTTTCCGAACAAGATAAGCGCAGTCTGGCGACGCTCATTTATTATCCCACGCAGAAGTTGTCACTGGTTCGGGGAACAGTAGCCGATGAAGCTAGCTGGTATGGCACCACGCTGTCTCAAGTGTTGCGAGTCGCCCGCGCGGTGACCGCAAAGTATCCCCAAGCTCAAGTGAGAGCCTTTCTCCCCGACCACTTTGCGGCTCTCATTGAAGAACTGCTCGAAGAACACAGTGAGGACAAACGCGAGTATTACCACAGTTTGATCGAAACCGTCATCGCCACCGGTACGGCGAATGCCTTTATTGTCGCCCTGGCGGAGCTGATTCAGCGGCTGGCCATCGCCCGGCTACATATCATCGGTGATATCTATGATCGTGGTCCCGGCGCTCATCAGATTATGGACACCCTGATCGAATATCACGACGTCGATATTCAGTGGGGTAATCACGACATCGTGTGGATGGGTGCCGCTGCCGGTAGCGGTGCCTGCATCGCCAATGTCATCCGTATCTGTTTGCGCTACGCTAACATGGAAACGTTGGAAAACGGCTATGCGATCAGCTTGCTGCCACTGGCGTCGTTCGCTATGGAGTGTTACGGCGACGATCCTTGCGCACGCTTCCAGCCACCGTCGGTCACTGAAAACGAATTAACCGCGCATGAACGCCAGCTGATGGCCCAAATGCACAAAGCGATCACCATTATTCAACTTAAGCTTGAAGGACAGATCGTCATGCGCCGGCCTCAGTATCAGATGGAAGAGCGCTTGCTATTGGATAAAATCGATCCTCGCGCAGGAACAGTCCGCATCGGCGATTCAATTTATCCGCTGCTTGATGCCCGTTTGCCGACACTCGACCCGGAACACCCCTATGCGCTGACGGAGCGGGAACAAATCGTCATCGATAAGTTCAAGCTGTCCTTCGCCAATAGCAGGCGCTTGCAAAAACACGTCCGCTTCCTGTTTGCCAAGGGGAGCACTTATCTGGTTCATAACGGGAATTTGCTGTATCACGGCTGTGTCGCGATGAACGAGGACGGCTCCTTCAAGGCTTTCAAGGTCGGCGGTGAGGCTTACGCGGGCAAAGCCTTCATGGACCGGGTTGATCGGCTGGCTCGACACGGGTACTACGCCACCGATCCCGAGCAGAAACAATACGGCTTGGATGCGATGTGGTATTTGTGGAGTGGCGAACAGTCCCCGCTGTTCGGCAAAGAGAAAATGGCCACATTTGAGCGCTATTTCATCGCTGACAAAGCCACTCACACGGAAAATCGAAATGCCTACTATATGCTCCGTGATCAAGAATCAACCGCGCGGAAAATTCTGCAAGAGTTCGGCGTTGATCCGGACACCGGTCACATCATCAACGGCCATGTGCCGGTCAAAGCAATGAAAGGAGAAAGCCCGGTCAAAGCGGGTGGCAAACTGATAGTGATCGACGGCGGGTTTTCTAAAGCCTATCAGAACAAAACCGGCATTGCCGGTTATACCCTGGTGAACGACTCACACGAAATGCTGCTGGTCGCCCACGATCCCTTTGAATCGGCCCAACTCGCGATTGAAAAGGAACTCGACAGCGCGCCCCAGACCACGGTGCTGGAAGTCAGCCCGGCCCGGAAACGGGTGAAAGACACCGAGATGGGACAGGAAATCCAACGGCAAATCAATGCGCTGAATGCGTTGTTACAGGCGTACCGGGAGGGTTTGGTGAAGGAGCGCGAATAACCCCGACATACCACCACACGCCAGGTAATTGCAAAATTTTGCGCCGACAAGCCTCTGAGCCGGCTCTTGGTGGTAGACTGACCGATTCGACGAGGGGGGGGAATGCAAAGCAATCCGACCAGGCTCCCGAACTGACTTGCACTCGACACTTCTTATGACAACAAACACGACCCATATTTACAAGATCATCTTCCTGAACCAAGGCAAAATCTACGAGCTATACGCCCGCAACGTCTATCAGGGCAACATGTACGGCTTCATCGAAGTCGAAGAACTGATTTTCGGTAAGCAAGACTCCATGCTGGTCAATCCGGCTGAGGAAAAAATGCAGGGCGAATTTTCCGGAGTCCGCCGTACCTTGTTCCCGTCCACTCGGTCATCCGTATTGACGAGGTGGAAAAAGAAGGTGTCAGCAAGATCCGCGAGAAGAGCGAAGGCGCCGCCGACAATGTAGCGTTCTTTCCCGGTATGCCCTATCCGCCCGGCGGTGGCCGCAAAGAGTAACGGTTTTCCCTTTACCCCGCATGGCCGATCCCGGTGCGGCACATACTCCGACCACCGCGAGTTGGTGCTTGGATTCCGGATATTTTCGACGGGAACGATCCCGCCTGCTATTTCGGATGCGGTCACTCTCAAGGTAGGGCGAAAAGGATTTCTGGCGACTGAGGTCGTGTATGCCTCCAGCCGTCTTCCGGTCAACTTTCCTCTTTTGCTCCAAGAGGAGCAGCTCCAAACCAGATTCTTGATTTCTGACGATATAAAGCTACAGACTCAGAAGAGGATCGGCCTTCATTTTCGCGATGAAATCTCGGGCAAGAAGTTTAAGATCAAAGCTCCCTGGATTTGTTCCCAGTTGCTAGAGCAGCAAAGGGATGCAGAGGATCACCCATGCACTGACGAGGGAATTGGGGAGTACTTTTGCATGCCAGGTCGGGCTGTCTACCACGTCAAACGGAACTGCCAGGCTCTTCGCCGCGCAAATCTTGGCTCTCTCCAGAAACTGAACGGAGGCCAACTTGAGGGCTTCGATCTTAGGCCTTGTCGACTGTGCACCTCTCCAGCACGCACGAAGTAAGGGAGTAGGCTGAGTAGAGCCTATCCCAAACCTGTCTAAGTAGCAGAAGAGTGCAACCGATGTGGAGGAACCCTTGAAACAGGATCGCCGACTTCTCCCAGCGAATACAGAGACGGCGGAAGTGCTGGAGCCAGGCGATGGTGCGTTCGACTTTCCAGCGACGTTTGTAGCGACGCAGGGGCCGACCGTCTTGGGTCTTGTTCTCGGGAAGTCGG